>CALGEF010000085.1 GCA_937881755.1 uncultured Acidobacteriota bacterium | reverse complement strand
TCCGAGGCCCTTGCCGGCAGGCGGCCCGGCTTGCGTGCCGACACGCTGTCCGGACCCGGCGATGATGCCGCCGTCCTTCAGTCGGGCGGCCGCCTTCAGGTCATCAGTACCGATCACCTGCGCGCCTTCACGCAGGATCCCTACCTCCTCGCGCAGATCGCGTCGGTTCACGCCCTCGGCGATGTCTGGGCCATGGGCGCGGCGCCCCAGGCGGCGCTGCTGTCGATCACCCTGCCCAGGATGAGTGAGCGGATGCAGGCGGCGACGCTGTCCGAAATCGTTGCGGCCGTCAGCCGGGTGCTTGGCGAGGCCGGCGCAGACCTTGTGGGCGGGCACACGAGCGTCGGAGAGGAGCTGTCGGTGGGATTGACCGTGACCGGCCTGCTGGACGGGCCGGCCATCGGACTGGCAGGCGCCCGGCCCGGAGACGCGCTTGTGCTGACAAAGCCGATCGGCACCGGCGTCATTCTCGCGGCCGGGATGCGCGGGCTGGCGCGCGGCAGCGATGTCGCGAGCGCCCTGGCGAGCATGAAGCGTCCGCTCGCTGCGGCGTCGCGCCTTCTCGGGCCCGAGGCGCACGCGATGACCGATGTCACCGGGTTCGGACTTGCCGGGCACCTGATGAACCTGCTGGAGGCCTCCGGGGTCGCGGCGCGGCTTTACCTTGCTGACGTGCCGGTGCTTGCGGGCGCGGAGGCTCTTTCGGCGCAGCAGGTCAGGTCGTCTATCTGGCGTGCGAACGCCCGCCTTGAAGACCAGGTCTCGCGCCCGGCCACTGCGCTGGGCGACCTCCTCTACGATCCGCAGACCGCCGGAGGCCTGCTGGCCGCTGTGCCGGCCGCGCGCGTGCCGGCCCTGCTTGCGAATTTCCAGGCCGCCGGCGAGCCGGCCTTCGTGATTGGCGAGATCCTGGAGGGCGCGCCGCGGATCAACGCGCACTGAGCCGGGCGGGACTTTGTTCGGCGAGGTTCATGATGTCCTGCGCCGCCGCTTCCAGCGCGGCATCGTCAAAGCCTGGCAGTTCCAGCGACCCGAGTTCAGGCTGCACATCGCGGCTGCGCTGGCGCGCATATTTCGGATCATAGTGATGCAGGACGAGTTCGCGGGCGAGGTCTGCCATCTGCCCGGCCGCGGCCAGCGCATGCCAGCCGAGTATCCGCTCGGCAGGATGATAGGGCCTGAGCAGGCCGATCGTTTCCGACAACCGGTCACGGTCTGCGGCGAGGTCTGCGTAGGCCTGCGCGAGGTAGGCGCCGCGGTGCGCGAGACCTGCCTCGACGCGGATCCGGGGCGCCTGGCGCATCAGCGCCCAGAGGACGCCGGGGACCGCGAGCTGGCCGATACGGCTCGACTCCGCCTCGACCAGGACCGGGCGGTGCGGGTCAAACGCAACCAGTTGCATGGCGATCGCGGTATCGAAGGATTTCTGTGAAGGCTGGCCGGACGCCAGCGCGCCAAACAGGGAACCGCGATGCCTGGCAAGCCCTTCGAGGTCAAGCACCTGGGCGCCGCGCGCCGCCATGCGGCGGAGCAGTTCGGTTTTCGCCGTGCCGGTATTGCCGTCGAGCACGACGAGCCGCTCCAGCCGCGGCGGGCCTTCGTCCGGCGGGGCGTAGAGAAGGCTGATGACGGCCCGGCGAAAGGACTTGTATCCGCCCTCAAGCGTCTCGGCCCGCCAGCCGACCTGCCGGAGGATCGTGGCAAATGCGCCTGAACGCATGCCGCCGCGCCAGCAATAGACGAGGGGCCGGTAGCTGCCCGGCTTGTCGAGCAGGCAGGCCTCGATGTTGGCGCCGGACCTCTTTGCCACCAGCGCGCCACCGACCTTGCGCGCGCGGAACGCGCTCTCCTGCTTGTAGATCGTCCCGACAAGGGCACGCTCTGCGTCATCGAGGACCGGCAGGTTGAGGGCGCCCGGAATGTGATCGTCGGCAAACTCGCCGGGCGAGCGCACATCCAGAATGTCGTCGAATCCCGGCGCAAGGAGGTCGCGAAGATGGGTCAGGGCGTAGGACATGCGCCTGCCTAACGGTTGTATCGTCCGGCGCAATAGCGGGCCGCCCTGGGCGGGAGGCTGCCCGAACGACGAACCGCCGCCAGCATTCGGGCGCCGACGCCGGGCTTCCCCCAACGTCACGGCTTTCGCTTACGCTTACGTTCGCGTAAAGCGAAATTCAGCGACGCCCCCAGCCGAAGGGCCGTCCACACAGGGAGATTCATCATGGCCGAAGCCTATATCATTGACGCCGTCCGCACCCCGCGCGGGATTGGCAAAGTTGGCAAGGGCGCCCTCGCCCACATGCACCCGCAGCACCTCGCCGCGACCGTTCTCAGCGCCCTCGCCGAGCGCAACAAGCTCGACACCGCGACGGTTGACGACATCATCTGGGGCACTTCCAGCCAGCGCGGCGCGCAAGGCGCCGACATGGGCCGCATGGCCGCTCTTGATGCCGGCTATGACATCAAGGCGTCCGGCGTCACGCTCGACCGTTTCTGCGGCTCGGGTATCACCACCGTCTCGCTGGCCGCCGCGCAGATCATGTCCGGCATGGAAGACTGCGTCATCGCCGGCGGCTGCGAAATGATGAGCTACACCTCGGCCACGGCTGACCCGAAATCCCCGCCGACCATGGACGTGGGCAACCTGCGCCTGCGCGCCAAGCATCCGCAATCGCAGCAAGGCGTCTGCGCCGATGCGATCGCAACGCTCGAAGGCATCGACCGCCAGGCCGTTGACCAGCTCGCTGTCGTCAGCCAGCAGCGCGCCGCCCGCGCCATCGCCGAAGGCCGTTTCAACAAGTCGGTCGTGCCGGTTTACAATGTGGACGGAACACTCGCTCTGGACAAGGAAGAGTTCCCCCGTCCGCAGACAACGATGGAAAGCCTCGCCGGCCTCAAGACCGTGTTCAACATGTACATGGACATCCCGATCGATGACCAGGGCAACACCTATGGCAACATGGTCACCCGCAAGTACCCGCAGATCGAAGGCAAGGTGAACCACGTTCACCACGCCGGCAACTCCTCGGGCGTGGTCGACGGCGCCGCCGCCCTCCTGCTCGCCTCGGAAGGCTACATGAAGAAGCACGGCCTGAAGGCCCGCGCCCGGATCGTCGCCACCGCGAACATGGGCGACTGCCCGACGCTGATGCTCAACGCACCGGTCGCGGCCGCGAAGAAAGTGCTCGAGAAAGCTGGCCTGAAGACCACCGATATCGATGTCTACGAAATCAACGAGGCTTTCTCGGTCGTCGCCGAGAAATTCATCCGTGACCTGAAGCTTGACCGCGAGAAGGTGAACATCAACGGCGGCGCGATGGCCCTCGGCCACCCGATCGGCGCCACCGGTTCGATCCTGATCGGCACCTGCCTCGACGAACTCGAGCGTTCGGGCGGCCGCTACGGCCTCGTCACCATGTGCGCCGCCGGCGGCATGGCCCCGGCGATCATCATCGAGCGCCTGGACGCCTGACCCTGATTGCGGATTGATTTACACGCCCCGCCGGTTCGCACCGGCGGGGCTTTTCTTTGCCGTTGGCGGGCGCAGGAAAACCGCGATAGCCTGCCCGCAACAGGGAGACGCCCATGATGAAGTCATTCACATCTTCGCTTTGCGCCGCGCTGCTTGCGGCGTGCACCAGCGCGCCGGAGGCGCCGCCGGAAACGCCTCCGGCCGCCAGCCGGTTTGCTGATCCGGCGACGATCGACGCCGCCTTCCCGCCGGGCCTCGCCGAAGTGTCGTTCGACAGCGGCGGCGACCGGCTGAACGGGCATATCTACCTGGCGAACGGCGCCGGGCCGCATCCGACAGTCATCCTGCTGCACGGCTTTCCCGGCAACGAGAAGAATCTCGACCTCGCTCAAGCCTTGCGACGAGACGGGTTCAACGTGCTCTTCTTCCACTATCGCGGCGCCTGGGGCAGCGAAGGCGTCTATTCTTTCACGCACCTGATCGAGGATGTTGGCGCGGCCGCGAGTTTCCTGCGGGCAAAAGCGGCGGACTACCGCGTCGATACAGCGAAGCTGATCACCCTTGGCCATTCGATGGGCGGGTTTGCAGCGCTGCAAGGGGCGGCGCGCGATCCCGCGATTGCCTGCACCGGCGCCATCGCGCCGGCCAATCTGGGCGCGCGCGTCTTCGCCTTCGACCAGAGCCCGGAGTTCGAAGCCGGTTTCCGCGCCTATGCCGACAGCCTGCAGATGCTGGCCGGATTTGATGGCGAGCGGGGCGTTGCCGAGATCCGGGCCAATGCGGAGACGTTCGAGCTGCAGACCCTGACGCCGGGCCTCGCGGGCAAGCAGGTGCTGATTGTCGGCGCCGACAAGGACGCCTCGGTGTCGCTCGATAATCTGATCAGGCCGCTGATCGCGGCCTATGAGGCCGACCCTGCTCTCAGGACGACCGGCGTGATCCTGCCCGGGGATCATTCCTTTTCCTGGTCGCGCGAAGCGTTGATCAATACGGTCGCGGACTGGGCGGACGGCTGCCGTTGAGGCGCAAGACGGCTTTCCATCTGCAGCGCGGGCGGCTATCGCACCGCGGATGATGGATGCTGTAGTTTTCGATACCCTGATGCTGGCCCTTGAGGACGGGGCTGTGCCCCTGCCCGCGAGCGGACCGATCCTTGTGCTGAATGCGGAGCCAGGCCCCTGGCTGATGCAACTCCCGAAGGACCAACTGGTCTGCCGCACGAGTTTCAAGCCAAACCATGACGCGCTGAAGGCGGCGGGCTTCAATATCCTGCCGGTGGATTCGGTGGACTTGCCGCAGGCGATGCTGACGATTGTCGTGCCGCCCCGCCAACGCGATCAGGCACGGGCCCTCTACGCCCGGGCGCTTCTGGCCGCGCCGGAGGGCGGCTATGTGCTGGCGAGCCTGCCGAACACGCTGGGCGGCAAGACAGGCGAGAAGCAACTGGTGCAAATCGCCGGCGAGGCTGACAGCCTGTCGAAACATAAATGCCGCGCCTACTGGACCTGCAAGGTTGATGCCGCCCTAAACCATCCGTTGGCGGATGAGTGGATCGAGGAAGACGCGATCCGCGAGATCGAGCCGGACCTGTTCAGCCGTCCTGGGCTGTTCAGCTGGGACCGGGTGGACCCCGGCAGTGAACTGCTGGCCGACAGCGTGCCCGAGCAGACCAAAGGCATCGGCGCCGATCTCGGCGGCGGCTACGGATTCCTCAGCCGCGAGATCCTGACCAACTGCCCGAAGGTGGAGCGGATGGACCTGTACGAAGCCGAATACCGCGCCATCGCCTGCATCCATGAGACGCTTGCCCCGTTCGAAGGCCGCTATACGGCGCACTGGGCCGATGCGCTCGCCGACCTGCCGAAGTCCGCCTATGACTTTGTCGTGATGAACCCGCCCTTCCACATCGGCCGGGCCGACAACTCCGCCCTCGGACGGAGTTTCATCCGCGCCGCGGCGCAGACGCTGAAGCCCGGCGGCACGCTCTGGCTGGTCGCCAACCGGCACCTGCCCTATGAGGCGGAACTGGCGGCCTGCTTCAAGGAGAGCGAGATGCTCGAGGACGAGGCCGGCTACAAGATCATCCGCGCCGAGCGTCCGAAACGCCAGAAATGAAGGATACGCTCAAGCTTGCGAAACATCTCGCCGGGCTTGGTTATGGCTCGCGCAAGGAAGTGGCCATCGCCATCCGCGACGGGCGCGTGACCGGCGAAGGCGAGGACCTGCGCTTTGACGGCGAGCCGATCGATCCGCCGCACGGTCTGGTGGTGATGCTGAACAAGCCGGCGGGCTTCACCTGCTCGCACGCCGACCAGGGCCGCCTCGTCTACGAACTTCTGCCGCCGCGCTACCAGAAGCGCGACCCGGTACTTTCCTCGGTCGGCCGCCTCGATGCAGAGACGACCGGCCTTCTTCTTTTCACCGATGACGGCGCGCTGCTTCACAAGCTGATCTCGCCGAAGTCCAACCTGCCGAAAACCTATGCGGCCAACCTCGCCCGTCCGCTGGAAGGCCACGAGGCGGCGCTGTTTGCCTCCGGCACGCTGGTCCTGCGCGGCGAGGACAAACCGTGCCTGCCCGCGCGCCTGGAGGTGACAGGCGAGCGCACCGCCGCCCTGACGCTGACCGAAGGGCGCTACCATCAGGTGCGGCGGATGTTTGCGGCGTCCGGGAACCACGTCGAGGCCTTGCATCGCAGCCGTTTCGGCCCGCTGGCGCTGGACGGCCTGCAGGAAGGCACCTGGCGGACGCTGACAAACGAAGAAATCGCCTCGCTCAAAGCCTGAACAGTAAAGTATAGCGGCGCCGGCAATTGTCACTTTCGCAGTCTAAACCGAAGCACAGTCCGCTATTGTTAGACAGGCTCAACGCACCAGTTCCAGAGGGATCCGCCGGGGGAACTACCAGATGCAAGATCGCCCCAAGCGACCCGTGATCCTGCACAGCCGGGCAACCGCGATTTGCGGAAATGCGGCGCGCAGCCGTCGGGGGGAGTGAGCTGCGACATGCAGCAGACTTTCCGTCCGGCGGAGCCGTCCGTCCAGCCTTCCCCTTTCGGCAATCCCTCGCAGCGCCCGCCCCTTCGCGGGGCCGATACCTGGTTGGGTAGCGTCCACTGGAGTGGTGGAAATTCGCTGACGGAGCGCTTCGGACGCGCG
>CALGEF010000084.1 GCA_937881755.1 uncultured Acidobacteriota bacterium | reverse complement strand
CAGGCCAGTCGCAGGCCAGTCTCAGGCCAGTCTCAGGCCAGTCTCAGGGCGTGCCGAAACCGGACCGGGTCAGCGCCTTCAGGTTGGTGATCCTGCGCGTCTCCATCTGGTCCAGCGACTGCATCATCGCCGAGCCTTTCAGGGTGAAAGCCATTGAGTCGACATAGGTGCGCCCGTCTGGCGCGGCCTTGCACGCGACCTTCATGGTCAGCTTGTCGACCCTGGCGACGGGCATCGGCTTGAATGCCTTGGGGGAGGAAATTTCGTAGGCGAGGATTGCGCCGTTCGCCTTGTCGATCGTCGCCGTGCCGTTCAGGTATCTGTAGGCGGCGGCTACCTCGCCCTTCTGCCTGCCGGGCAAGGGCGTGAAACTGTAGGTCGCGGCGGCAGGGGTTTCCGACACGCGCTTGGCGTTTGCCGGGATGTTCTGCGCAAAGCTGCTGCACCAGATGTCACCGGCTGTACTCTTTACCAGCCTGTCGGCCTTCCTGGCTGCGTCGCCCTTCAGCGTGGAAACCGCCGGTGCGAATCTCACGACGCGCTTGCCGTTTGGCTGGCTCTGGTCGACGGTCATACGGAACTGGTGGGCACCGTCACTATAGTCGAGATCATAGATATACAGCGGGCCTTCCCTGGAGGCCGATTTCGCCTTTTCCAGCACGGCGTCCGCCGAGGCGGGCAGGGCGGTCGCGAGAAAGATCAGGCTGGCGGCAAGAAGGCGGTGCATGGGACATCTCCGGGAACGAACAACAGAGGGGTTAGGTGTTTTCAACGGGGCGAAAAGGAAAGAGGGCAGGCGCAGCGTCTTGCGTTAGTTTAATGAGGCAACATGGAATATACGCAGGGTCCTTCATTCCGTTTGCCGCCCGCCTTCGAGGCGTGGTTTGCGGCGCGTTGCTGGGCGCCGCGCCCGCACCAGCTGGCGCTGGCCGAGGCGTCGCTGTCGGGGGAAAGCGCCCTGCTGATCGCGCCAACGGGCGGGGGCAAGACGCTTGCCAGCTTCTTGGGCACCTTAATCGAACTGTCTGAACGCAGCGCAACGAACTCCGCCGTTCCGGCGCTGCATACGCTGTATGTCTCACCGCTGAAGGCGCTGGCGGCGGATGTTCAACGCAATGTTATGACGCCCGTGACCGAGATGGGCCTGCCCATCCGCATCGAGACGCGCACCGGCGACACCGCCACGCATGTGCGCCAAAAGCAGCGCAAGACGCCGCCGGACATATTGCTCACTACACCGGAGCAACTCGCGCTGCTGATTGCCTCCGACCATGCGGCGGCCTTCTTCGCCGACCTGCGCTGCGTGATTATCGACGAGATCCATGCGCTGACGCCGTCGAAGCGCGGAGATATGCTGTCGCTCGGTCTGGCGACTTTGGCGCAATGGGCGCCGGCCTGCCGCTTCCTCGGATTGTCCGCGACCGTTCGCGAGCCGCAGGCGCTGGCTCAGTGGCTGGATGTGCAGGGACGCAAGGAAAGTCCGCGCATCATCACCGCCTCGGGCGGCGCCAAAGCCGACGTAGACATCCTCATCTCCCGGGAGCGCATCCCCTGGTCCGGTCATTCCGGACGCTTCGCCGTCGCCGAAGTGTATGAAGCGATCAAGGCCGCGAGGATGACGCTCGTCTTCGTCAATACGCGCAGCCAGGCGGAGCTGATGTTCCAGGAGCTGTGGAACGCCAACGACGACGGCCTGCCGATCGCGCTGCATCATGGATCGCTCGCCCGCGAGCAGCGCCAGAGGGTTGAGGCGGCAATGGCGGCGGGCTTGCTGAAGGCGGTGGTCTGCACCTCCACGCTTGATCTGGGTATCGACTGGGGCGAAGTGGACCTCGTTATCCAGATGGGCGCCCCGAAAGGCGCCGCGCGCCTGATCCAGCGCATCGGCCGCGCCAATCACCGGATGGACGAGGCGAGCAAGGCCATCCTTGTGCCGACGAACCGGTTCGAGGTGCTGGAATGCCGCGCGGCGGAAGCGGCAGTGGAGGCGGGCGAGATCGACGGCGACGGCGTGCGCACCGGCGCGCTCGATATCCTGGCACAGCACGTGATGGGCCGCGCCTGCGGCGAAGGCTTCAGGCTGGACGGACTGTTCGACGAAGTGCGCCGCGCTGCGCCCTATGCCCGGCTCGACTGGGAAACTTTCGAGCGGATCGTCGATTTCGTCGCGACCGGCGGTTACGCGCTGAAAACCTATGACCGGTTCCACCGCATTGTGCGGCGCAACGACGGACTCTGGGTCGCCCGCACCGCGCGCGACAAGCAGGCGCACCGTATGAATGTGGGCGCAATTGTCGAGGCGCCGATGCTGTCGGTACGGCTTGCGGGTTTTGCGGCGAAGGCAGGCTTGCCCGCGAGCAGCGAACAGCGTGCGCTGCGTGCCGGCCGCAAGCTCGGCGAGATGGAGGAGTATTTCCTCAGCCTGCTGACGCCCGGCGATACGTTCCTGTTCGGCGGCGAGATCCTGCGGCTGGTGGCGATTGACGGGTTGGACGCGCTGGTGATGCGCGCGCAATCGGACTCGCCCGCCATCCCGACCTATAATGGCGGCAAGTTTCCGCTGACCACCTTCCTGGCAGACCGTGTACGGAAAATGATCCACGATCCCGCGCAATGGGCCGGCCTGCCAGACCCCGTGCGCGAATGGTTCGAGATCCAGCAGCTGCGCTCGGCCATTCCGCCGCCGGATCATCTGCTGGTCGAGACATTTCCGCGCGGCGGGCGACACTATCTTGTCTGCTATCCCTTCGAAGGCCGCCTTGCGCACCAGACGCTCGGCATGCTGGTGACGCGGCGGCTGGAGCGGATGGGCGCAAAGCCTGCAGGCTTCGTCGCCAGCGAATACGCGATGGCTGTCTGGGGCATGGAGGACATGCGCGCAACCGGCATGGATGCGGTGTTCCATCCCGACATGCTGGGCGATGATCTGGAGGAATGGCTATCCGAAAGCGCGCTGATGAAGCGCACCTTCGCGCACTGCGCCATTATCTCGGGACTGATCCACAGAAACCTTCCGGGTACGGAGAAGAATTCACGCCAGGTCACCTTCTCGACCGACCTCATCTACGACGTGCTGCGCAGCCACGAGCCGGACCATATCCTGCTGCAGGCCGCCCGTCAGGACGCTGCCACCGGCCTGCTCGACGTGCGCCGCCTGTCCGACATGCTCGCCCGTATCGAAGGCCGCATCGTCCACAAGCAACTCGAGCGGATCAGCCCCTTTGCCGTGCCGGTCATGCTGGAGGTCGGCCGCGAGCCGGTGTTCGGTGCCTCCGCGATGGAAGCGGTGCTGCGCGAAGCCGAGGACGACCTCGTGCGCGACGCAATGGGCTAGTCAGGAAGGATCAAAGAACTGCAATGCCAGTGCGTCCGCGGACGGATTGGCGGCGCGCATCTCCGGGCTGTCGGAGCGGTAGACCTTCTCCGGATCGCCGGAGACCGGAACCACCACCTCACTCGCCGCGTCGGGAGAGAGCGCCATCACCATCGCGAACTCGCAGGTCTCGCCCGGCTTTGCGGCCAGCGCGCCGCCCAGCCAGTCGGTCACTTCGCCGGCATTGTGGTTCTGGAAACCCATCAGCTCGAACGGGCCGCCATTGGCCGCTTCAACATCGGCCAGACCCGCGCCGACGAACAGGCCGCCGGGGCCAATCCACTGGCTCTGCGCACCGCCCGCGCTGACATAGCGCGGCCCGCCGCTGGTCTTGTCGAGCCAGAACATCTCGGTGCGCATGGCCGGTTCATCCGGAAACAACACCAGCGCCGTTTCCGCGCTGTCGACCCAGGCAAGCTCTTCCTCGACGAGGTTTTCCGCGCCGAAGGTCTGCGCCAGCGATTCCCGCGTGGCATCCTGCCGGATGAAGCCGTCTGCGCCGCAGACCATTTTCGCCAGCAGCGAAACCGTTTCCGTCACCGGTTCTTCCTCGGCAGCCACGACTGTTTCAGCTTCCGGCGCGGCGGCGGGCGGCGCAGCGTCCTGGCAGGCGGCCAGCGCAAGCGCGCCGATTGAGGCCAGCAGCACCCTGCGAAATCCGGGTTGAGCGACGATCTGGTCCTCCAGTGGTGTTCGGTTGAAGCAGCAATAGAGCCGAGCGCTGCAGCCCTGTCCACCCTGGCCGCATTGCGCCGTTGACCCCGGTCCCGCATCGGGCCAGTTCTGTGCGCGATGACCGCCGCCGCGACCCAGTCTGCACAGACCTTGCTCCACCTTGCCGGGGAGATGCTCTCGCCCTTGCCGGAGGGCGCGCTCTGGTGGGAGGCGCAGCGCGTGCTCGTCGTCTCCGACCTGCATTTGGAGAAGGGTTCGAGCTACGCCGCCGCCGGCCAGATGCTGCCGCCTTATGATACTTGCGCCACGCTGGCGCGGGTCGAGAAACTCTGCGCTTTGCTCAGGCCCGAAACTGTCATCTCGCTGGGTGACAGCTTCCACGACCGGCGCTCCGAATCGCGCCTGCCGCCTGTCTATGCCGATCGTATCCGGGCGCTGACCGCCGCCCAGGACTGGGTCTGGGTCGAGGGCAACCACGATCCCGATCCCCCCGCCCATCTCGGCGGGCGCGCCGCAAAAGTGCTGCGCCTCGGCCCGCTGGTCTTCCGGCATGAGCCGACGGGTGAAGCAGGCGAAGTGGCGGGCCACCTTCATCCGGTCGCCAAGGTCGCCGGGCGCGGGCGATCCGTTCGCCGGCGCTGCTTTGCGTCGGATGGCGCCCGGCTCGTGATGCCGGCCATGGGCGCCTTTGCGGGCGGGCTGAACGTGCTGCACGACGCGTTCCGGCCGGTCTTCCCCGAAGGCTGCATGGCCTTCGCCATTGGCGAGGCGCGGGTCTACGGCGTCTCGCGCCGCCACCTCCTGCCGGATGGCGGGGCAGGCGGCAGTGGAAAGTGGCGGCTCTGATGCCTGCGGGCGCGTGCCACATCGCGCCGCGCGGGTGATCTGCTAACGGATTATCCGAGGTACGGACGCTGGCCCAATGCCCCCGCCCGCCAGCGCCCGTGACAACGGAACTCCTGACGACAATCAAATCCTACAGCTGGCCGCTGTTTACGGCTGACGTCTTTGCCGGCGTGACCGTCGCGATGGTGACCCTGCCGCTCAGCCTCGCCATCGCGATTGCGTCTGGCGCCGAACCAGCCGCAGGCCTTGTCACCGCCATCATCGCGGGCTTCCTGATCTCGCTGCTTGGCGGCAGCCGTGTGCAGATCGGCGGGCCGACCGGCGCGTTCATCGTCGTCGTCTACGGAGTCTTCGCGCAGCACGGCTTTGACGGGCTGGTCCTCGCCGCCCTGATGGCCGGGGTAATCCTTCTGCTCGCGGGCGTCCTGCGGGCCGGCAACCTGATCCGGTTCATCCCCGAAGCGGTCGTCAACGGCTTCACCATCGGTATCGCCATCATCATCGCGACCAGCCAGATGAAGGACCTGTTCGGCCTCGAGATCGCAAACCTGCCCGCCGATTTCCTGCATAAGCTGCCCGCGCTCTGGGCCGGGCGGGAGACGCTGAACCTCGCCGCTCTGGGCATCGGCCTGGTCACTCTCGCCCTGATCGTCCTCTTGCGCCGCCTCGCGCCGAAATAGCCGGGCCTGATTGTTGCCGTCGGCCTGACATCGGCGGCGGCTGCGCTGTTCGTGTTGCCGGTCGAGACCATCACCAGCCGCTTGGGCGCCTTGCCGGACCATCTGCCCATGCCGGCCCTGCCGGAGATCTCCCTCGCGCGTCTGCAGGAACTGCTGCCAGCGGCGCTGATCTTCGCCTTCCTCGCGGGAGCCGGGTCGTTGCTCTCTGCGATGGTCGCGGACCGGATGATCGAGGGCAGGCATCGTCCCAATGCGGAGTTGATTGCGCAAGGCGCTGCCAATATCGGCTCCAGCCTGTTCGGGGGCCTGCCCGCCACCGGCGCCATCGCGCGCACGGCCACCAATGTGAAGGCCGGCGGCAAGACGCCGGTCGCCGGGCTCGTCCATGCGCTCACCATCCTGCTGGTGATGCTGCTCGCGGGGCCGCTCGTCGGCGCCCTCGCCCTGCCGGCGCTGGCGGGCCTGCTTATCCTTACTGCCTGGAACATGAGCGAGCCGCACAAGTGGCGCGGACATGCGAAGCTGCCCGTGGAAGAGCGTTTGCTACTGGTCCTCACACTCGTGCTGACGGTCGTGGCAGACCTCGCCGCGGCGATCGGCGTCGGTGTCGCGCTGGGCCTAGCCCTGCGCCTCCGGCGGCGGGCCGCGGCGCCTTCGGACCGGACGCCGCCAGAGCGTTGACTATAGGGTAATATTCCTAGAATAGGAATGTTTACGTACTTTTGCCGGGGCCGCTCATGCAGCACAAGGATATCTGGCGCGGGCTCGACCAGCTTGCCGCGCATCACGGCCTCTCGGCGTCCGGGCTTGCCAAACGGGCAGGGCTCGACCCCACGAGCTTCAATCCGTCCAAGCGCGAAGGCGCTGGCGGTCGCCCGCGCTGGCCGACGACTGAAAGCCTCGCCCGCGTGCTCGGCGCGGTCGGCGCCGGCTTCGGCGATTTCGCCGCGTTGGTCGAAGGCCGCCGCGGCGGCTCGGCGCCGCTGATCGGGTTTGCGCAGGCGCGCCAGGACGGCTTCTTCGACGATGCCGGTTTCCCGGTGGGCGCTGGCTG
>CALGEF010000083.1 GCA_937881755.1 uncultured Acidobacteriota bacterium | reverse complement strand
CAAAAGGAAACGCCCCGGCGCAGGGCCAGGGCGTTTGAACCTCTGAGCTTTGGGCGCGTTAGGCCGCGACTTCGATTTCGCCGGCCTTAGACGCCGGGCGGGGGTCCCGGAGCACATAGCCGCGGCCCCAGACGGTTTCGATATAGTGGTTGCCGCCAGTCGCCTGCTGCAGCTTCTTGCGCAGCTTGCAGATGAACACGTCGATGATCTTGAGTTCAGGTTCGTCCATGCCGCCATACAGGTGGTTGAGGAACATTTCCTTGGTGAGCGTCGTGCCCTTGCGCAGGGAGAGCAGCTCGAACATCGCGTATTCCTTGCCGGTGAGGTGCACGCGGTCACCTTCGACTTCGACAGTCTTGGCATCCAGGTTGACGAGGATTTCGCCGGTGCGGATGACGCTCTCGGCATGGCCTTTCGAGCGGCGGACGATGGCGGTGATACGCGCGATCAGTTCGTCCTTGTTGAAAGGCTTGGTGAGGTAGTCGTCGGCGCCGTAGCCGAGAGTTTTCACCTTCGCTTCGATGTCCGGGTTGCCCGAGAGAATCATGACCGGTGTGTTGACGCGGCTCATGCGCAGCTGCTTCAGGACTTCGAAGCCTGAGATGTCCGGCAGCGACAGATCGAGAAGGATCATGTCGTACTCATAGACCTTGCCGAGATCGACGCCGTCTTCACCGAGGTCCGTCATATAAACGTTGAAGCCAGCGGCTTTCAGCATCAACTCAATGGAGCGTGCCAGTGCCCGATCATCTTCAATCAATAGGACGCGCATCGCTCGTCTCCCGAATCAGCTTGGGGCTGGTTTAGCCCGATTGTTAACCTTTGTGAATCCTACCGCCGCATTGTTGTTAACAAGTTAATTTGGCGTTCGGACACGGACGAAATCTTCATAACTCCCAGTACGGATCAATTGCCCAAGGTGGCGGGCTGCCCCTCACCGATGAGCATCTGGGCGATTGCCATCACATCCTGAACAGGCTGGGCCTGGGGATCTGTGGAAATCAGTGTCTTCTGACACCGGATGGCGTCGCGAACCTTCGGGTCGCGCATGACGGTGCCCGCATGGCGCGGGCGGAAACCGAGGAAGGTGGTGCAGGCGCGCGCGATCGCTTCATAGGTGCGCTGACCAGCGGCGCGCGTGTCGGCCTGGTTGATGGCAATGATCGGCTCGACGTTCGGCGCGTAACCTTTCAGCACCTTGATGAAGGCGTAGGCGTCGGTCATCGAGGAGGGATCGTCGGTGATGACGACGAGGGATTTGTCGGCTGAGCGCGCGAGGCGCATGCAGTTGGCTTCGATGCCGGCGCCGAGATCGAGCACGAGGTGATCGTACTGGAGCGCAAGGGCCGTGAGGCCGGCGGCGAGGCGCGCGACTTCCTCGGTGGGCAGTTCCGCGAGCGCGCCGGAGCCTGAGCGGCCGGGCAGCACGTCAAAGCCGCCGCCGCCTGCCCCGCCATCGACGGGGGTGACGGCGTCATCGAGTTCGACCCAGCCGGCCACGACGGCGGCGAGATCGGTTTCAGGTGCAATGCCGAGCTGGACGTCGACATTGGCGAGGCCGAGGTCGCCGTCGACCAGCAGCACGCGGCGGCCGGCTTTCGCCAGCGCCGAGGCGAGCGTGATCGACATGAAGGTCTTGCCGACGCCGCCCTTGCCGCTGGCGACCGCGATGATCGAGGCGGGTGTCACCCGCGGGGGCGGGCGCACGGAGGGGCGGTCCTGGGATCGTCGCATGGTGAAGCTCATGGGATCAGGCTGCTCCTCTGAGGGCGATGACGTCGCCGCGCGCTTCTTCAATCAGAAGCGCTGACAGACGCGACGGCGCCGCCGGCACCAGACCGCCACCAATGAAGGGCGTGATGGCGAGGTGGGAGAAGGCAATACCCGCTGACGTCAGGGCCGCGATGGCGCCGCCGCGGCGGCGGACGACATCGAGCTTGGTGAGAATGGCGCGGCGCACGCCGGCGCGCTGGAAGGCGCGGGCGGCTTCGGCGAGGTCGTCCGGGTGGCCCTCGGCGGAGAGGACCAGCACGGGCTCGGCGCGGATGGCGGCCACAAGGTCGGCGAGGCTGGCGAGGTCGTCGCCTTCGAAGGGATTGATCGCCGGCAGGTCGATGACGCAGCGGCGGTTTTCGTTGCGCAGTGTACGGAGGGTTGCAAACAGCGCGTCCGGCGTGTCGGCGACGCGGATCTGGTCGCGTTCAAGTTCGAGGTAGGCGGCAAGCTGGGCGCCGGCGCCGGAACCGTCGAGATCGGCGGCGAGCGGGATGACTTCGGCGCGGGCCATCGAGGCGCGGCGGGTTAGCTTGGCGGCGGTGGCGGTGCGACCATGGCCGGGCGGGCCGACGAGGAGGATGTCGCGGTCGAAGCGGGCCGGAATCGGGTCGCAGGTGATCATCCGGCCGAGACCTTCGGCCATCGCGTCTTCCGGGGCGGAGAACTGGCCCGGCAGGCGGCCGGCGCCTTCATGCGCGACACGGTCGGCGAAGCGCTGCGGGGCGCCGTGCCAGAGGAGCGCGTCGCGAACGCGGGCATACATCGGGTTGTCGATACCGCGGCCATGGCCGCCGGCACGGGCACCGCGCAGGAAGACGGGCTCGTTGCCGGCAGCGGCGGCGCCCATGCGGTCGATAGCGGCGCGGACCTCAACGCCGCCGTCCACTTCGCGTTCGGAAAGAATCACCGCATCAGAACCCATCTCCGCAAAGATCATCGCTTTCGCAGCTTCCATCGACTCTGCGGCGAACATCTTCATGCGCATGGGGCGGCTTCCTCGCGACGCTGGGCGGCCCGGGACAACGATTCTGCCGGTAACCGCGAAACTCAGAGTGCAGCAGAGCCGCGAAATGGTTAATTTTTCCCGAACCGAAGTTAGGATTTACCCTGAATTCACGTCCGGAATCCGGGCTGTGGGCAGCCAGAGGGCGCGCATGAACCAAGCTTGCGTAACGTAAACCTAAACGCTGGCGCCCTGCGGATACTTAACTTTTCTCAAATTGCTTTCGCCCTACCCTTTGAACCTGCCACAAAAAGGGACCGGCCATGCATTTCGGGGAGATTCTTGCGCTTATCGGGCTGGGCATCGGCGCGCTGTTGGGACTGGGGGCGCTGTTTTCGCCGAACTGGGCGGCGGGCGTCGTGCGGTTGCAGGCCGATCCGGCCAAGCCGGGAGGCTATTCCGAGTTCCGGGCGACCTATGGCGGACTGCTGCTGCTGATACACCTGACGGCGTTCATCCTCGTGCTGCACGCGCCCGATACGGCGGCCGCGTTCGTGGTGCTGCCGATAGCGGCAGGCTGGTTCGGCGCGGCGATGGGGCGAACGTTTTCAATGGTGCTGGACCGCGGCAAGGGCGGCGAGGCGAAGATCATCCCGATCTGGATGGCGACCGAAATTGCCCTCGGGCTTGCCATTGCAGCGCCGATCCTTCAGTTCACGCGCTGAAACCAGAAGAAAGACAAGACCATGCCGGAGCGTCGCGAGACGGGCCGCCCCAGCCGGAAACCTTCCGGCGCGCGCCCAGCTGCATCCAGAAAGCCTGCCGCCTCCCCGGCCCCCAGGACCGATGAAGAGTGGAACGAGGGCGGCGAACGGATCGCCAAGTACCTTGCCCGCGCCGGCATCGCCTCGCGCCGCGAGATCGAGCGGATGATCGAAGCGGGCGAGGTCAGCGTCAACGGCAAGACGCTGACGTCTGCGGCGTTCAAGGTGACGGGCCGCGAGACGATCAAGGTGGGCCGCCGCACGGTGGAGGCGCCGGATGGCACGCGGCTCTGGCGCTACCACAAGCCCTCAGGCCTGATCACCACGACGGATGATCCGGCAGGCCGGCGCACCATCTTTGACGAACTGCCGAAATCCCTGCCCCGTGTCGTCACCGTAGGCCGGCTCGACCTGACGACCGAAGGCCTCTTGCTGCTGACCAATGATGGCGAGCTGGCGCGGTTCCTCGAGCTGCCGAAATCCGGCCTGGAGCGGACCTACCGGGCCCGAGCCAAAGGCACGGTAACGCCGCAGAAGATTGAGGAACTGGCGGGCGGCCTGACGGTGGACGGCGTGCGGTATGCGCCGATCCGGGCTGTGTTCGACCGCGAGATGGGCGCCAATTCCTGGCTGACGGTGACGCTGTCGGAAGGCAAGAAGCGCGAGGTGCGCCGGGCGCTGGAAGCGGTGGGCCTGATGGTCAATCGGCTGATCCGCGTGAGCTATGGCCCGTTCCTGCTGGCCGAGCTGAAGCCCGGACAGGTCGAGGAAATTCCCGCGGGCCTGCTCGGCGAAGCGCTGGCAAGCCTCGGCGCGCCGATGGACAAGTCGTCCCTGACCAGGGCGCCTGCCGCCAAGTCACATCTTGGCAGGAAGCCGCGTGCGGATACACTGCAGAACAAGCGGCAGACCCCGCGACGCAGCTAGTTTCCGGAGCATCCCACATGGCCGACACTGTCGCCCTCGCCAAGCCGCCGCAGACAAAATTTGACCCCTCGCGGACCATGAGCCAGACGGCGTCCGAGACGTGCGACCTGATCGTGACGCCGGCCTTCTATGCCGATCACAAGCTGCAGGATGCAACCTTCGCCCGGCTGCGCAAGGAAGACCCGCTGACCTGGTGCGAACCGGAGGCCTTCCGCCCCTTCTGGGCGGTGACCAAGCATGCCGACATCATGGAAGTGTCGCGCCAGAACGCGCTGTTCACGAACGGCGAGCGCGAGATGCTGTCCTACGCGGCCGCCGAAGAGGGCGTGTATGCGAAGTTCGGCCAGCCGCACCTTCTGAAAACGCTCGTCCAGCTGGACGACCCGGTTCACTACAAGCTGCGCCACCTGACCCAGGAATGGTTCATGCCGCAGAACGTCAAAAAGCGCGAAGACGCGATCAAGACGATTGCCAAGCAATATGTCGACCGGATGGAAGACCTCGGCGGCGAATGCGATTTCCAGCGCGATGTGGCGCTTTACTATCCGCTGCGCGTGATCATGCAGATCCTCGGTGTCCCGGAGTCGGACGAACCGATGATGCTGAAACTGACGCAGGAGATTTTCGGCGCGCAGGACGAGGACCTGATGCGTGACAAGTCCCTTGCCGAGGAGCGCGATGTGGAAAAGGGCCTCGCCTCGATCCAGGCGACGCTGGCCGAGTTCTTTATGTACTTCACGGCGATCACCGCTGACCGGCGCGCCAACCCGAAGGACGATGTCTCGACCGTTATTGCCAATGGCATGATCGACGGCGAGCCGATCGGCCAGCTGGAAGCGATGAGCTACTACATCATCACCGCAGCGGCCGGCCATGACACGACCAGCGCCTCGACCGGCGGCGGCGTGCTGGCGATGCTGCAGGACCCCGGGCAGCTGCAGAAGATGATGGCGGACCCAAGGGCCATGTCGCGCACGGCTGTCGACGAAGCGATCCGGTGGACGACGCCGGTGAAGCATTTCATGCGCACGGCGCAGGATGACTACGCGCTGCGCGGCAAGAAGGTTCTGAAAGGCGAGAGCCTGCTGCTCTGCTACCCGTCGGGCAACCGCGACGAGGAAGTGTTCGACGAGCCTTTCAGGTTCAAGGTCGACCGCAGCCCGAACAAGCTGATCTCGTTCGGACATGGCGGGCACATGTGCCTCGGCATGCACCTGGCGCGTCTCGAGATGCAGGCAATCTACGAGGAACTGTTCAGCCGTGTAAAGTCCATGGAGCTGGCCGGTGAGCCGAGCTTCATCAAGGCGAACTTCGTGGGCGGGCCGAAATCCATTCCGGTACGGTATAAATTCTGACCTGCCCCGGTCTCGGGCCCTGGGCCCGGACCTGAAGCGGCCCGGCAATCAAGGGAGACCCGAATGACACTCGTCAATGTGACCGAGACCTACCAGGCTGAAGCGCCGCCGCGCGAGCCGAAATTCAAGCCCGCCTCGGCGCAGAAGCCGCCGGTGGACCTGACCGACGCGGAAGTGTTCTCCCGCCATGGCGGATATACACACGCGGCCTTCGCCGAGATGCGCGACAAGGCGTCGGTGATGTGGCACCCGGAAGTGATGGGCGCGGGCTTCTGGGCGGTGACCAGCTATGATCTGGTCAAGAAGGTCGAGCTGACGCCGGAGACCTTCTCCTCTCAGAAAGGCGGCATACTGATGAATTACGGCATGGAGGGCGTTCCGCGCCATCCGCTGCTGCACTCCTCCTCTCTGAACTCGCTGATCAACCTGGACAGGCCCTATCACACGCCGCTGCGCATGGAACATATGGCGTATTTCCGGGCAGACTTCGTCGCCGAACTGCGCAAGCGCGTGGACGTGGAAGTGGGCCGTCTGCTGGACCGCATGCAGGCGCAGGGACCGGTGGTCGACATGGTGGAGCTGTTCTCTGCCGAACTGCCGCTGTTCACTTTGTGCGAAATTCTGGGTGTCCCGCCTGCAGATCGTCCGAAATTGGTGCACTGGATGCACTTCCTCGAAACCTCGCAGTACCAGGCGCAACAGGAAGGCCTCGGCAATGTTTCGCCCGAGCAGATCATGACCTTCCTCGGCGAGATCCAGGCAATGTTCGAATATGGACGATACCTGCTGGAGGAGCGCCGGAAAAATCCGCAGCCGGACCTTCTCTCGGCGATTGCAAACGTGAAGATCGACGGCCAGCCGCTGTCGCCGGAATTCCTCGACGGCTCCTGGTTGCTGATCGTGTTTGCGGGCAATGACACGACGCGCAATTCGCTCTCGGGCACGATGCGGCTGATCACGGAGTTTGTTGACCTGCGCGGCCGGCTGGCAGCGGATGCGAGCCTGTTTCCGAACTTCGTGAATGAAGCGATCCGCCTGGTCACGCCGGTGACCTACATGCGCCGTACAGCGACGCAGGACACCCAGCTCGGCGACCAGAAGATCGGCGAGGGCGAGAAGATCGTGATGTACTATCCGGCGGCGAACCGCGACCCGGCGAAGTTCGACAAGCCGGACCGGTTCCAGATCGACCGCAGCAACGCGCGCGAGCATCTCTCGTTCGGGCACGGGCCGCACGTCTGCCTTGGACAGCGCGTGGCCAACATGCAACTGGAAAGCGCTTTCAAGCATATCCTGGGGCGCTTTCCCAACGCGCGCTGGACCGGCGAGCAGGTTCTGGCTCCGAACAATTTCGTGCATGCGATCTCGTCGCTGACCGTGGACCTCGGCACATGAGCGATCTCGTCACCCGCGTCGACAAGGACGGCCTCGCGATCCTGACGCTGAACCGCCCGGACAAGCTGAACTCGCTGACCGTAGGCATGTTCCGCGAGTTGCGGGATCATGTTAGCAATCTGTACAAGGACGACACCATCGGCTGCGTCGTGCTGCGCGGGGCGGGCAGGTGTTTCTCGGCGGGGCATGACCTTGCCGATATAAGCGAGGGCGAGAAGGTGCCCTCGCGCGGCTGGCATTCGGAGACGCTGCGCCTGATGGAGCGGCTGCCAAAGCCGGTGATCGCGGCCGTCCACGGACATTGCTATACTGGCGCGCTGGAAGTGGCGCTCGCGGCGGATTTCATCCTGGCGGCAGAGAGCGCGCGGTTTGGTGACACGCATGCGAAATGGGCGCTGACGCCGGTCTGGGGCATGAGCCAGCGCCTGCCGCGCCGGGTGGGCGTGGCCACCGCCAAGCGGCTGATGTTCACGGCGGAAATGATCAGCTCGGCCGAGGCGTTCCGCATCGGGCTGGCCGAGAAAGTTGTTCCGGATGCGGAGTTCGAAGCGGCGACCGAGGCGATGGGCAAGCAGATCCTCGCGAACTCACCTTTCAGTCACGCGGCCAACAAGCGTCTGCTGGAAGCCACCGACGCGCGCGACATGGACAGCGGCCTGCAATGGGAAGTACTGAACTGCGAAGGGGTTGGCCCTGACATGCAGGCGCGGATCGGCACCTTCATGGGCAAACCGAAAAACTAGCACCCAAGGGGACGGTTCACATGGCAGACTTCCTGATCAAGCGAGGCGACCTGCGCGATACGGCGTGGACCGAAAGCAGGCCAGGCCCGCTGGCGCCCGGCGCCGCGCGGTTAAAAGTCGAGGCTTTTGCGCTGACGGCGAACAACGTGACCTACGCGACCTTTGGCGAGGCGATGGGCTACTGGAATTTCTTCCCGGCCGCCGATCCTGCTTTTGGCCGCGTGCCGGTCTGGGGCTTTGCGACGGTAAAGGAATCCAATGCAGACGGCGTAGCTGTGGGCGCGCGCGTATATGGCTATCTGCCGATTTCGGAGAGCTTCGACGTGACGCCGGTGCGGGCGGGCAAGGAGAGCTTCATGGACGGGGCCGCCAACCGGCAGGGTCTCGCGCCGATCTACAATACCTACATTTTCACAGCCGCAGATCCCGGTTATGACGCGAAGCTGGAAGCGCAGCAGATGCTGTTCCGGCCGCTGTTCACGACCGGTTTCATGATCGATGACTGCCTGATGGAAGCGGGCGAGAACGTGCCGGAGACGGTGGTGATCTCCAGCGCGTCCTCGAAGACGGCGCTGGCGCTGGCGCATTGCCTGAAGTCGCGCGGCGGCGTGGACGCGGTCGGGCTGACCTCGCCCGGCAACAAGGCGTATGTCGAGGGGCTTGGCCTGTACGCGCGGGTAGAAACCTATGACGCGGCGGACCGGCTGCATGCACGCGGGCTGACGGCCTACGTGGATTTCCTCGGGCGGCCGACGCTGACGGCGGATGTGCACAATGCGCTGAAGGACCGGCTGGTGCGCAGCCTGGTGATCGGGGTGACCGACTGGGAAGGCAACCGCGCGCCGATTACCCTGCCCGATCCGCAACCGGAATTCTTCTTTGTGCCGACCTATGCCGCGGACCGCGCCAAGGCGCTGGGACCGGATGTGCTGAATGCGCGGCTGGGCAATGCGATGCGGAGTTTCTACGGCGCGTCCGCCGGTTACCTCACGCCGCAAAAGGAGAAGGGCTACGACGCCATCACGGCGGCCTGGATCGATATGCTGGACGCGAAAGTGCCGCCCTCGAAAGGGCTCGTGCTCAGTTTCTAGCGTGCGATGACCTTGAAAGCGGTGCGGCGGTTCTGGTTGTAGGCTTCCGGCGTAGCCGCAGGATTGAGCGGTGCGGTTTCTCCGTAGCCCACAGAGAGCAGTGCGTCTTCCGAGACGCCCTTGCTGACGAGGTAGGCGCGCACGGCGTCGGCCCGGTCCTGCGAGAGCTCGAGGTTGTAGTCATCGGCGCCGCGCGAGTCGGTGTGGCCGCCGATCTCGACGACAAACTGGCTGCAGAGCGTGGCGACGCCGGTGACCGCGTCGAGCAGGCGGGTGCTGACCGGCGAGATGCGGGCATTGCCGGATTCGAACATGACATTGCGGCCTGCCATCGTGTCAGTGAAAGCGCGCTGGCAGCTCTCGAGGCTTGCGCCGGTATCGGCAAGAATGGCGAGGCTTTCGCCGACGCCGCGCTCGCCGCCGTCCACCGAGATGGCGTCGACGACAATCAGGCCGGCGCGGCCGGCTTCCGGGTGGGAGGCGATAGCGGATTCACCCGCGGACAGGGCCGCGGCCTTAGCGTCGGCGCTGGGGGCGGTCCCCGTCAGGGTGGCGACGCGGTCACGCACCTTAAGGCCCATCCAGGAAAAGCCGGCGCCGGTGAAGGTTGTCTGCAGTTCGCCTTCCCAGCCGGACGCGCCGCTGAGGGCGAGCGTGGCAGCAGAAACTGCTAGGAACTGGCCATCATTGAATTCGTAGAGGCCTTCAGCGAGCGTCACGCAGTCCGGCGAGTTCGTGACGACGGCATCCGGCGCGGGCATGCCGGGCGGCGGCGCATCGCAGGCACCGAGGAGGGCCAGTGCCAGGACCGAGGCGCAAAGTGTACCAGAGCGGATCGCAACCATGTTTCGTCTCACAGCCAGTGGACCGGGGAGCCGGTCATTAACGCACATACCTGCAAGCCTTAAGCCGCAGCCTCGCCAAGGTCAAAACCCGGGCGCAGGCCCGGGCCGGCCCGGGCAGGCAAGTGCGGCAAGGTTAATCGAGCGGCTTGAAGATCTCGCCGCCCTTCATCACGAAATCGACGGACTCCAGTTCCTTGATGTTCTTCAAGGGATCCTTGGTGACGGCGATCAGGTCAGCGTACTTGCCTTTCTCCAGCGTGCCGATGTCCGTGGCCATCTCGATGTGTTCGGAAGCGATGACCGTGGCGGCGCGGATCGCCTCTTCAGGCGAGAAACCGGCCTCGACCATCAGGGCAAATTCCTGCGCGTTTTCGCCGTGGCGGGAGACGCCGGTATCGGTGCCGAAGGCGATGTTGACGCCGCCTTCATGAGCACGGCGGAGCATGTCCAGCATCAGCGGGCCGACGATGGCCGCCTTGGCGCGCGACGGCGCGGGCAGCCAGGGCTCGTTGGTCCAGCCGGTAACGGTGGCGCCGGCCAGCACGGTCGGCACGAGGGTCGCGCCGTTTTCTTTGAAGAGGGCAATCGACTCGGCATCTAGATAAGTGCCGTGTTCGATCGAGTCGACACCGGCGCGGAGCGCGGCATCGACGCCGCTCTTGCCGTGCGCGTGTGCGGTGACCTTGCGGCCCATCGCGTGTGCGGCCTCGACTATGGCTTTCAGTTCCTCGTCGGAGAACTGCTGCTCGAGACCGGCGGCGGTGTTCGAGAGGACGCCGCCGGTGGCGGTGATCTTGATCAGGTCGGCGCCTTCCTTGATCTGCTGGCGGACGGCACGGCGGCAGTCATCTGCACCGTTGCAGACGGACGAACTTGTGAACGCCGCCATGACGCGGGCGGAGTAGCCGTTGATGTCACCGTGACCGCCGGTGATGGCGACCGAGCCGCCCGACGCGCGCAGGCGCGGGCCAGGCACGGCGCCGCGCGCGATTGCGTCGCGCAAGCCGAACACTGCATCGTTTGCGCCGCCGACATCCTGAACCGTCGTGAAACCGGCCTTCAGGGTTTTCAGCGCGAAGGCTGCGCCATCAAAAGCGGCGTCCACATCGGAATCCTCGAACTCCTTGATCCGGCCTTCTGGCCCGTTTTCACTGGTGATGTGCACATGGCTATCGATCAGGCCTGGCAGGACATAAGACTTCTTAAGGTCGATGACGGCATACTTTTTCGGCGTAGTGAAGCCCGGCGTAATCGAGACGATGCGGCCGTCCTCGACGAGGATCGTCTGGTTGGTGAGATAGCCCTGGCCCGGCACCGCGAGCACATGGCCCGCCTGGATGACCGCGTCCTGCGCGTGGGCCATCGCGGCAAGGGAGACAGCGCCGATCAGCGCGGCAGCTAGCTTTTTCATGATGGGTCCTTCCCCGGAAAGTTTGACGCGACCGTAATGGGTTTGGCGGGGGAATCAACGCAGTGGGCCCAACGCAACCGGGACGAACACACATGAATTCAGCCTACCTGTCGCCCGGTTCGTCCTTGTTGCCACGTTCCAGCCTATCATGCACCAGCAGGCGCAGCCTGGAGTTTACGCCCAGAAGGAACGTGGTTGACCATGCAAAAAGGATCACGCCGTTGGCCGCTTCGATTGCACTCAACAACCGCCAGCGCGGAGACAGGAAAATGTCGCCTGCTCCGAGAGACGCAAACGTCGCCGTCGAGAAGTAGAGCGCTTCCTCAAGAAAACGGGCTTCGCCCAAGATCAGGTAGACTCAGGCGTACAGCCATATCTCGGTGGTATGCAGCCCCCAGATGCCGAACCCGACGAGCAGGATCAAAGCCGCCACCGATCCGGTGCTCGTGCGGCCGAAGCCGTTTGCCGCTGCGTTGCATGAGATTCGTCAGAAGGATGCATCCCCAGAAGTGAACGAGCACGGTGACAGCAACCATGCCGCTCGCAAGGAGCAGATTCTCGACAAGATGGATCATTTCCGCACTCATGGGATCGACGGGTGCGCGGTTTGGACGACAGGCGATAGGGCCCCCACAGGCGCGGTTGCGCCTGCCCCCTCAAGGAATGTACCCGGACTGCTCACAGTCCGCCGATCCCTTCCCAAGCCCTAATCCTCAATCAGCCTTCCATCTGCGTCCCGCGTCTCCGGTCCGTCCACGCGCGCGCGGCCGTCGCCAAAGGCGGCGTCGCGGGCGCGGAGGGTGGCCTTCAGGCCGTTCTCCTGCACCGACTTGCGGAAACCGCCAGCGGCGCGCGTGTTATGTCCGCGCACGTCGTTTTCGGCCGCAAGGCGCTGCAGTGTGCGGGCGCCCATCAGTTCCATCGCGAGGTTGACGATGCGCTTGTTGGCGGAGAGGAGATCCGGGTCGATCAGGGCAAGGCGGGCGGCGAGGCCGGTGACCTCGGCTTCAAGGTCTGCCTCGGGCACGGCTTTCATCACGAGGCCGATCTGCTGCGCTTCGCGGCCCGTCACCGTGTCGCCCGTGAGCATCAATCGCTTCGCCCATTGCGGCCCGCAATGGTAGACCCAGAACTGGTTGGGCAACGCGCCGAGATCGCGCGCGGGCGGGAAGCCGAAGGTGGCGGTGTCGGCGGCGATCACCATGTCGCTCATCAGCGCAAGATCGCAGCCGCCCGCGAGGCAATAGCCGTGCACCTTGGCGATCACCGGCTTGTGCATGTCGAAGATCGCCATGCGCCAGCGCTGCTGGCGCTCGAGCTGCCAGGCATCATCATCGATAGATCGGTGGCCGCGATAGGATTTTGATGCCTTGTCCTCGACCGGCGAGACCGGCACTTCGCCGTCCGCGCCCGAGAGGTCATATCCCGCGCAGAAGGCGCGGCCGGCGCCTTCGAGGATTACACTGTGTACGGATGTGTCATTGTCCGCCTCCCAGAGCGCTTCGGCAAGTTCGTTCTGCATGACATAGGAGAGCGCGTTGAGCTTCGCCGGGCGGTTCAGCGTAATGCGGGCATGGCCGCTGCGTGTTTCGTAGAGGATGGTGGCAAAACCGGACATGGCGGCGCTCCGTTAAAGCGCCGACTATCTGCTGGCTTTGACCGAAAGCCAAGAACCGGCACCGACATTAACCGGCAGCGGTATCTTCCAGCGCCCGCATGACCCCCGCAGTGATATCAGCGACGGAGTGCTTTGTCAGGTCCTTGTCCAGCCAGAGGATCACGCGGTCCTTCAGATCATGGCTCGCCGCCTTGCGGAAGTTACCGAGCGCGACTGGCGAGGCGACGATCACGATATGCGCGAACGCCTTTTTGGAGGCAGCCAGAGACAGGCCGTACGCGATCCGGGCGATGAAACGGCCTTCCTCGACCTGGTGCAGGTCCGTGCCTTCAAACGACGCATGCCGGCCACCCGCCAGACTGAACGCCCGCGGCGGCTTGTCTTCGCCGAGGTCATTGGTGCGCGCATGGGGCTCGTCATAGTCCCTCAGCATCTTCAGCCTGGGCGCTATTGCCGTGCCGTCGTTCTCGAAAATCGTTGCGTGGCCACCATCGGCGACAACGACCCAGGTTCCGGTCTTGAGTTTCATTAATCCCTCCTCGGTCAGCGGACGGGTGCCCACTGCCAGAGAGGCTTGCGCCGATCAGGGCGGAAGATCAGTCGGGAAAATACGGAGACGGGCGGCTTAGCCAATGAACGGGGGCAAGCCCGCCTGGACTTTCTTCGTCAGGCCGGCGCGGACGATGGCGTAGGCCTGGGTAACGCGCCCGCGCAGTTCGGCAGCCGGCAAGTCGTCCGGCGTTACGCGCACCCATTTGGCACGGGCGAGATAGGGCGCGGGGATGGCGGCGCCGGATTCGGTTAAAACGTGGAAGGCCTGATCGCTGCACTTGAACGAGATTTTCGTGCAGCCCCTGTCGGTCACCGCGAACATCCTGCCAGCGATCTTGTAGACCTGGTTATTGTCCCACTGCTCGGCGCATTCTGTACCCGGAAGAGACAGGGCATGCTTGCGGAAGGCGGCGGGTGTCATGCGAGCCGCTCTGCCGGATAATGCGGATAGCTGGCCTTCATTACGCCGTGATTAAGCAGCATTTCGGCCTTCTGGGTCTTGCCCTTCGCATCGAAGACGCGGGTGCGCACCCAGTAATTCTCAACGCGGCGAGATTCCGATAAGGCGACGATCTCGCGGCGCAGGAGGTATTCCTCACCCACAAAAAGCGGACCGTCGATCATACGAATCTCCAGATCGGCGAACAGGCCGATGCTGGGATTTTTGACCGGGAACCGCGCGCCGTGGCTGGAATAGTTGGCCAGTACACTGACCATCTCGAGCGGGATGACGGCGCGGCCCCAAGGTGAGGCCTTAGCGTCGCAATACATAGGGTCGGTCTCGGTGACAACTTTCAGCTTATCAGCCAGCGAGAAGGGATAGAGGTCGCCCATGTGCTGATCCGGCCCCATGCTGACGATCTCGTCGTCGCGGCCGGTCATGCCGACCCTCAGGTCCGCCAGGATGACAAGGCCATCGGCGGGGCGCAGCTTTTTCATCCGCTCTTCAAGTAGCGTGTCGCCATGATCCGGGCCGAGACTGGCGCTCGCTTCCAGCACCGGCGTGCCGTCGGCCTTGAAGGCGCGGGCAAGCGTGCGTGTGGCGTTCGGGGCGGGTTCGTCAATCTCGGCCCAGACCTCTTCACCCTCGAACACCATGTTGAGGAAGTGACAGGAGAAACAGCCCTGCTCGAACCACGCCCTGCCCCAGACATCCGCCAGCAGGGGAACGAACTGGGAAAAGTGCGTCGGCCCTTCGACCGGCCCAGCCTTGATACCGAGGCGAGCGGCTTCGGCGTCATCGTGCAGCGATTTGTGGCCGGCATACTTCTGTTCGGTCAGAAGATTGATGGGGCGGCGCAATTCGCCCTTCAGTATCTCGTGCATGGTGTCTCCCTTTTTCCCGACAATGCCATCGCTGGCGGGCCGCGTCACGCCTTGTTGCGGGGCGCCGGATCAAAGCGCAGGGCAAGCAAGGACAGCGTGACCAGAAGCGCGGAAAGCCCGGCGGCCAGCATCGCCGTACCGTGCCAGCCTTCGTGTTCATACACCCAGGTCGCCGCCCAGCTGGCTAGGCCGCCGCCGATGAACATCAGCACGATATAGGCGGTCATCAGGCGCGTGCGCACGCTGGCGGGCAGCGTGAGGAAGGTCATCCGCCCGGTGATGTCGATCAGCGGCCCGACGAGGTTGAGCAGGACCAGCGGCAGGATGAGCAACCAGAGACTGTGGCCGAGGAGGCCTAGCAGGATCACGGCGGCGAATTGCATCAGCGATATGATGACCCGTGCGCGGCGCGGCCCTGTCCGGTCTGCCCAGGCGCCGAGGGCGGGTGTGGTGGCGAGGTTCAGCAGCGAGATGGCGGCGAGATAGCCGACCGTATCGGCGCCGTATCCCATCTCCGCGCTTGTAAGATGCAGGCCGAGGCCCAGCCAGACAGCCAGGAAGACGCCGAAGCCGAGCCCCTGGATCGCGCCGGACAGGAGAACCTCCGGATGCTGACGGGCAATCGGGAAAACCGACAGGACAAGGGAAGGATAGTTCCCCGGCGCCGGACTGGATTCGGACTTGTCCCGGCCTTCCATGATACGGGGCAAGAGCAGTGTCACCAAGAGCATGACCGCCGCTGCGCCGTAGTAGACCCAGCGCCAGCCCAGATGTTCGCCGACCCAACCCGCCCCGACACGCGCCACGAGGATGCCCGCGATCACGCCAGTCGTCAGCGTCGCGGTCGCTTGGCCGAGGCGGCGCGGCTCGACGCGCTTCGAGGCATAGGCGGGCAGCAGGTAAGGGGTTATGGTGGAGAAGCCGAGAAAGGTGGAGCCGGCCAGAAAGACCCAGAAACTGGTGGCGAACGCCATGACACATAGGCCTGCGAGCTGGCCGGCCGCGAAGATGGTCGCGAGTTGCCGGTTGCTGAAGCGGTCGCCGAGCGGCAGCAGGAAGAAGATGCCAGCGGCCAGCGCGATCTGGTTGAGGGCAGGCACCAGCCCGATTTCCGAAGGCGACACGCCGAAGTCCTTCGCGACCAGCGCAATGATCGGGTGAATGTAATAGGCGTTCGCCGTTACCACTGCGGCGGCGAAGGCGAGCAGGAACAACTCCCGCCGGCTCAGCAGCTTTCGACCTGCCTCACCGCCCGGCGAGGCAGGAGGCGGCGGCGTCACCCCTCCATGCCGGCGCGCCGGGCATATTCATAGGCAAACTTCGCCAACGGCACGACGCGGGCCGCGTTCGATTCGGCGTTGGCGCTGTTGGCCGTGCCTTCCTTCACCCGCCCGATGATGCCCTGCAGGATGCCGGCCAGCCGGAAAGCGTTGTAGGCGAAGTAGTAGTCGAGCTGCGGCAGGCCCTTGCGGCCGGTATGGGCGCAATACATCGCGACATATTCTTCCATCGTCGGAATGCCCCAAGCCTTGAGGTCCGGGATCGCCATGATTGAGCCGCGCGTAGAATCGCCCGGCGGCATGACCCAGTTCATCAGGTGGTAGGAAAAGTCCGCGATCGGATCTCCCAGGGTGCAGAGTTCCCAGTCGAGCACCGCGATGACGCGCGGCTCGGTCGGGTGCAGCACCATGTTGTCGAGCCGGTAGTCGCCGTGCACGATGGTGGTCGTGTCGCCAGGCGGAATGTTCTTCGGCAGCCACTCGATCAGCTTTTCCATTTCCGGAATGTGCATCGTCTCGGAGGCCTTGTACTGCTTCGTCCAGCGGTGGATCTGGCGGGCGATGTAGTCGCCCTCCTTGCCGTAACCCTCGAGGCCGGCCTGCTTCCAGTCGACATTGTGCAGCTCGGCGAAGGTCTTGACCTTCGCTTCGTAGATCTTGCGGCGCATCGCGGGCTCATAGTCCGGCAACGTGCCGTCCCAGAGGATGCGCCCTTCCATCATGTCCATGATGTAGAACATCGTGCCGACGACGGTGTCATCCGTGCACAGACCATAGGGCCGCGCGACCGGATAGCCGAGCGGATAGAGCGCGCTGATGATGGTGAACTCGCGGTCAACCGCGTGGGCGCTGGGCAGCAGGTTGCCGGGCGGCTTGCGGCGCATCACGTATTTCTTCTTCGGGGTCACCAGCTGGTAGGTCGGGTTGGACTGGCCGCCCTTAAACTGGCGCACTTCCAGCGGGCCCTCATAGCCCTCGACATGCGCCTGCATCCAGGCGGCCAGATTCGCCTCGTTGAACTTGTGGCTGTCCACCACCGGCTTTGTGCCGGAAAACAGGTCCTGTGCGTTTGCCGCCTCTGCCATGTCGCGCTCCCTAAATTCTGCCGGATTTTGAACCCTACCATACTGATACAGACCCGCGCGCCAAGACCTGCCGCCGCGTCGCAGACGATTTGATGACGGAAGGACCCTGCCTGGATGTTGCGCCGCGTTGACCTGTTCCTGCTTGCCTTTTTCAGCCTCGCCGGCGCGTCCCACGCCCAATCCCTCGACCCTGCAGGCCTGATCCGCCCCGTCCTGCTGGAGCGCGCCGTCGAGGCCATGGAGGCGCGCGGCCACGACGGCCACGCCACCGGCAAGCTGGTCGTGGTGGATTACAGCCTGCATTCCAGCCAGGAGCGCCTGTTTGTCATCGATCTCGGGTCCGGCGCGGTAACGGCTTTCCGCGCGGCCCACGGCCGCGGCTCGGACGCCGACCATGACGGCTATCTGGACAGTTTCTCAGGCGTTCCCGGATCGCAGGCCAGCCCCGAAGGCCTGCTGCGCTTTGCCGAGGAATATACCGGCAAGCACGGCCAGTCGTTCCGCCTCGATGGGCTGGACGAGGGCAACAAGACCTCCCGCGCGCGGGCCATCGTCATCCACGCCGCCAGCTATGCCGGGCCAGCCTTCCTGAAACTGCATGGCAAGCTGGGCCGGTCCAACGGCTGCATCGTCTTTTCGAAGGCGGACCTGGCGCGCTTCACCGAAGAGGTGCCGGAAGGCACGCTGATCTTTGTGGGCGCGTAGTCTCCCGTTCAGTTGCGTTTGGCATAACCGACAACGACAACCGCGATCGCGAGAACAAGGATCGCCGCGGCCTCCAGAACGACCTTCTCGGGCGCCATGTCCTTGCCCTGAAGCACAATGAGGCGCGCGATGGCCGTGATCGCAATGAAAATCGGGTAGATGAAAGGGGAGCCTATCCCGGTGTAGAACACCGCGATCATGCTGATGACTTCGACATACAGGAACATCAGGAGGATGTCGGCCAGGCCGACTTCCTGCTTGATGTAGATGTTCCAGACTTCGGTCGCCGCCGCGATGATCGTCAACCCTGCCGTGAGCAGGAGCAGCGCACGCTCGACCAGCTTGAAGAAGGAGAGGCCGAGACGGCTGTTTATCTGGCCCATGGCGGGCGGAACATCTGGATTGCGCGGCGTCATGACTGAACTCCCTTTCAACCTGATCTACTCTTTTGGAGGCGCGCGGCAACCGGGGGCTTGAAACCATCCCGCCAGCCCGGCTAAACCCCGCTTATGACCGATACACCCCCCGACCGCCTCTCCGTGAACCCGCGCAGCCCGCACTATGACTATGACGCCCTCGTTCGCGGCGTCGGCGTGCGTTTCAAGGGCGAGGAAAAGACCACGGTCGAGGAATACTGCGTGTCGGAAGGCTGGATCAAGCTGACCGCCGGCAAGGCCATGGACCGCAAAGGCAATCCCCTGACGCTGACTTTCAAGGGCCCGGTCGAAGTCTGGTTCAAGGATGAACCGGCGGCCGAGGCCTGACGGCGCGCGCCCGGCACCCGGTCGCGATGCGCCTGGTGCATCGCGCGAAGCTGGTCGAGGGCGCGTTGGATGATGCCGCGGTCCTGGTCTCACATCAGTTCCAGCGTGATGCCGCGCAGGCTGAGGATCAGGATGCGGGCATGCAGCAGATTGGCTTCAAGCCCCTCTTGCGTGAGGCCGGCGCCGCGGGAGAGCTGCGCCGTGAACTGATCAATTGCGGTTTCGGCCTGGCTGGCGACAGGCCGCAGGGCGAGCGCTGGCGCGCGGTCCCAGCGTGCAGCGAGCAGCACTTGCGTAACTGCGCTGGAGGACGGTAGCTTACTGCGTCGTCCGGAATACATCACACATCGCGCGCATCCGGATAAGGCCGCGCGCATGATCACCAGCCGTCAGTTCCTGGTGAACACCGAAGCCGCCATCGACTCACTTGCGAATAACGCGCGCAGGATCGAAATACTGATCGATCTGAACGCCTAGCCCAGAGCGCGCCAGCCGATATCGCGCCGGCAGAAGCCTTCAGGCCAGTCGATCGCATCTATGCCCGCATAGGCGCGGTCGACTGCCTCGCGCAGGGTCGCGCCGCTTGCGGTTACGTTCAGCACGCGCCCGCCTTTGGCGACCAGTGCACCATCCGGCGCAATGTCCGTACCCGCATGAAACACCGTGACGCCGTCCATCGCATTTGCGGCCGCTACGCCGCAGATCACGGAGCCTTTCCCGTAGCTCCCGGGATATCCCTTTGCTGCCATCACGACCGTGGCGGTGGGCCGGAAGTCTTCCAGCTCCAGCAGCCGTTCGAAATCCTTCTCGCTACCTTTCAGCCCGCCGGTCGCGGCAATCAGGATCAGCGGCACGATATCGCCCGCCAGCCCCTTCATCAGAACCTGGCATTCCGGATCGCCAAAGCGCGCATTGAACTCCACCACCTTCGGGCCGTCCGCCGTCGCCATCACACCAATGTAGAGAACGCCCTGATATGGCATCCCGTCCTTTGCCATGCCCTTCAGCATCGGCTCGGCAATCTCGCGCTTCACGCGCGCCATGATCTCTGGATTGACGACCGGCGCCGGTGCATAGGCGCCCATACCGCCGGTATTGGGCCCGGTGTCGCCGTCGCCCACGCGTTTGTGATCCTGTGCTGCCGGCAGGTAGACTGCGCCCTCGCCGTCGGTGATGACGAATACGCTCGCCTCCTCGCCGTGCATGAACTCCTCGATCACCAATGTCGCCGAAGCGTCCCCGAACTTGCCGGACAGCATCTCGTCGATCTCGGATTCCGCCTCCGCAAGTGTCTCCGCGATGACCACGCCCTTCCCCGCCGCGAGGCCGTCCGCTTTCAGCACATAGGGCGCCTTCATCTTTTTCAGAAACGCCTTTGCAGGCGCGGCCACGGTAAACTCGCCATAGGCAGCCGTCGGCACGCCATACTTCACCATCCGAGCCTTGGAGAAAGCCTTCGAAGCCTCTAGCTGCGCGGCCGCCTTCGACGGCCCGAACACGTCAAAACCCCGCGCCCGCAGGATGTCCGACAGGCCGAGCGCGAGGGGCGCCTCCGGCCCGATCACGATCAGGTCCGGCTCTAACTGCAGCGCGAGCTTCACGAGGCCGTCGATATCGTCTGGCGCTACGTCGAAGCAGGGCCCAATCTCGTGCATGCCCGGATTGCCGGGCGCCGAATGCACCACGTCCACCAGCGGCGACTGGGCCATCTTCCAGGCGAGGGCGTGTTCACGGCCGCCCGATCCGATCAGGAGTATGTTCATGGGGCGGCTTGATGCGCCGCGCCGCTCATGGGATCAAGTCCCTATGTCCGACTCAAGCCCCACCAACCAGGCGGAACTCACCGTTTCCGAACTCGCCGCCAGCCTGAAGCGGACGATCGAGACGAACTATGACCATGTCGTCGTGCGCGGCGAACTCGGCCGCGTCACCCTCGCAAAATCGGGACACATGTATGCCGACCTGAAAGACGACAAGGCCGTGCTCAACACGATCATGTGGCGCGGCCAGGTCGAGCGGCTGCCCTTCCGTCCCGAAGAAGGCCTCGAAGTCATCGCGACGGGTCGCCTCTCCACCTATGAGGGCCGCTCCGCCTACCAGTTGATCGCCAGCACCATGCGCCCCGCAGGCGCCGGCGCGCTGATGCAGCTGCTCGAAGAACGAAAGAAGAAGCTGGCCGCCGAAGGCCTCTTCGACCCGAAACACAAGAAGCCGATCCCCTACATGCCGCGTGTCATCGGCGTAGTGACAAGCCCGACCGGCGCAGTGATCCGCGACATCCTCCACCGCATCCGCGAACGCTTTCCCGTGCGCGTCATCGTCTGGCCCGCCCTCGTGCAGGGCGAACAGGCCGCCGCACAGGTGACCGCTGGCATCCGCGGCTTCAACGCCATGACCGGCGCGGACCGTCCCGATGTGCTGATCGTCGCCCGCGGCGGCGGCTCAATCGAAGACCTCTGGCCCTTCAACGAAGAGATAGTCGTGCGCGCCGCCTTCGACAGCGAGATCCCGCTGATCTCCGCCGTCGGTCACGAGACTGATACGACGCTGATCGACTACGTCTCCGACCGCCGCGCACCGACCCCTACTGGGGCCGCCGAGATGGCCGTCCCGGTACGGACGGAACTTATCCTATCTATCGGCGAGAGTGGCGAGCGCCTGAAGCGCGCCTTGACGCGCGCGCTCAGCCGCAGCCGCGACAAGCTCGCGGCCGCGCGCCTGCCGCGCCCGGAAATGTTGCTGCAACCCGCCCGCCAGCGCCTCGATTTTGCAAGCGCCAGCCTGCCCAGGGCTGCCCTTGCCCTGACACAGAAGGCGCGCCTTAAGCTTTCCCGCCTGCAGCTCTCGCCCGCCATGCTGAAATACGAAATCCGCCAGGGCCGCCAGCGCCTGCGCGACATCGCTGTGCGCGCCCGGCCCGCCCTGATGCGCCTTATCGAGAAGCGAGCGGCAGCGCTGAACACCGAAGCCAAGATGCTGGAAACCCTCTCCTACCAGGCCACGTTGAAACGCGGCTACACCATCGTCAGGGATATCAATGGCCGCCTGATCCGATCCGCCGCAATTGCGTCGGGAACGGATCAGTTCAAGGTCAGCTTTGCGGATGGAGATATCACTGCCCAGCCGGTCGGCGGTGATCTGCCCAAGACCACGCCTCGCAAGCCTGGCCAGCAAGGAAGTCTGTTCTAGCCCATGCATCCCGCGCCGCTCTTTCGCGAGACTGATCCGGAGCCCCTGATCGCCCGCATCCGAGCCCACCCGCTCGGGCTCGTCTGCGTCAGCGGCGAGGTCGCCCCGCTCGCTGTGCACACGCCCGTCCTCGCATCGCTCGAGAACGGCGCGCCGCGCCTGCGGTTTCATCTGTCGGCGCACAATGCCGCAACGCGACGCCTTGAAGCGGGCGCCGCCGCGCTGATCGTCTTCACCGGACCGGACGCCTATATCTCGCCCGATTGGTACGGCCCTGTTCCAAACCAGGTGCCTACCTGGAACTATCTCTCGGTAGAGGCCGAAGGCACGCCGTCGCCCGCCGACGCGGCCGCTTTCCTGGACGACGTCTCCGCCCTTTTCGAAGCGCAGCTTTTGCCGAAACCGCCCTGGACGCGCG
>CALGEF010000082.1 GCA_937881755.1 uncultured Acidobacteriota bacterium | reverse complement strand
CAGGCCCAGTAAACAAGTACCACTGTTATGGACAGCTCGATGATCTGGATCACGAGCTTGCGAAGCCACAGCAGTGTTGAATTTTCGGTGACTGTATCAAGAAGATCGGCGTTGATCTGTTTGTCGTAATAAGTGCCAAGCGCACTGCCCAGGAAGAAGATCCAGAAGCAGATTGGCATGAGCCATTCTTCGTAGGCAAAAAGATCGCGTTCCAGAACATAGCGAAACAGCACTACGAAAAAGAATGTGATCGGCAGTATCGGGAGAGCGACGCTCACCAGGACCGACTTGATCCGAACCATCAGCCGAACGAACCGGCTCAGACCGGGTGGCAATGCATCTTCAAATAGTACCATTTAAAGTTCACTCCCCGTTAAGAGGGGGATGCCAGACAATCACGGCATCCCCAATTTATGAGCAACCTAAGAAAATCTTGGTTAATTGGCCGTCAGTTCGTCGATAAGGTCCTGCCCAACCACGTCAGCCAGTTCCGGCCAAACGTTTTCCTGGATGTGGGCGACCATCGCAGCGCGCTCTTCAGGGCTGTACTCAAGGATTTCCCAGCCGGCTTCTTTCAACTGCTCGACGAAGCCTTCATTGCGCTCCCAGGCTGTGTTGATCGCAACGCTGGCGGCTCTCTCGACGGCGGCCCGGATAACGTCACGCTGTTCCTGGTTCAGCTTCTCCCAGGACTTGCCACTGGCATAGAATGATGACGCTTCCATAGCCGTGTTCACGGGAATAAAGTATTTCCCAACTCCGGCGGCCGCGAAGGTCGAATAGGCCCATTCCGGCGTACAGCAGATCGCTCCGTCGATGACGCCAGATTGGAGCGCTGGCAGAACCTCCGCCCAGTTCATCGTTGTCGTCCGGTACCCGAGGCTTTCGGTGGTCTTTTTGGCGACCTCTGAACTCCAGACGCGGATGTTCATGCCCTTATCACCGAAACCGGCATAATCGGTAGGTTTTTCGTTCGCTACAATACCGACCAACCCTTCGGCAGTATTGGCAAGAAAGACCAGCCCCAAGTCGTCCATGATCCCGCCCAGAATCGTATTCAGCTTGGACTTCGGGTCTCCATAGACCGCTTTCAACTCGTCAAAAGTTGTCACCAACCCTGGCAGGTTAATGAATTCCAGACGAGGATCGGCCTGAGCGTAGATGGACGCTTGTACAAGGTCGATATTGCCGCGAATTGCATCTTCGATCAGCTCTTCGCCGGACCCCAACTGTGAGGCCGGGAAATAGGAGATTTTCACGCCTACGTCTGCGCCTTCAATCTCTTTGATCATGTTTTCGACAATCCCGTGGCCAAAGTGGCTGACTGGATAGGTCCCAGCCAATTTCAGCCTGACCGTGTCGGCAAGGGCTGTTGTTGCAAGGAGCCCTGACAACGCCAGACCCGAGACTATACCGAATGCATATTTTTTGAGTTTCATAGTTTTCCTCCTGTTAAAACTGCGCTTGCGCTCGGGAATGCGTAAACTGCTTTCCGTCGGTGCCACTTCAAGTTAATCGATTAACTTTTACAAAATCAAATTAAATCGATTAACTTGAATTCTTCATGAGGCGGCTTACATGAAGAAGTGTTGGTAATTACTACCCTAGGCAATCATAACCATAGGTAAAATAGCAAAAATGCAGAAGCCGTCCCTTAGTCAAATCGCAAAACAGTTAGGACTTTCCACTGCAACTGTCTCTTTAGCGATGAAGGAAAACAGCCGAATCTCGGACCAGACGCGCGCCAGGGTCAAAGAAGCACTGCGCGAATCAGGCTATGTCTATCAGCGTTCCGGGGCAGGGTTGAGGAAGTCAAAGACCGACACGGTGGGTATCGTGCTTAATAACGTGTCCGACCCGTCCTTCAGCGAGCTTCTGGGATCGATTGAAGGTGAACTTGCCAAAGAAGGGAAAACGGTCTTCCTGTGCAATACGGATGAAAAGGTGGAGAGACAATCCGAATTTATCAGGAAAATGTCTGAGTACAATGCAGATGGCATCGTCCTGGTTCCAGCGATGGGAACTCAGGCGACCGACCTGGAAGAGATGAAGAAATTCAGCCCCCCAATAGTGTGTGTCGCGCGAGAGATCAGTGGCTATCCCATCGATTCAGTCGTGGTTGATGAGACACTTGCGGGTTACACGGCGGCAAAACATCTGCTTAACCTTGGTCACAGACGCATTGCCGCTGTTGGCGGCACAGTCAATATTTCCCCATTTAACCGTCGCATGAAAGGCATCAGGCAAGCATTTGACGAAGCGGGTCAAGAGTTTGATCGTGCGCTTGTTTTCGAATGCCGCCCTGTTCGTGCTCAGGGATACGAAGCAGCGGCGAGAATTCTGGATGTCGAAGATCCGCCGACTGCTGCCATCGGATATAATGCTATCGTCACCCTTGGACTGAAAGCCGGTTTGCAGAGGTTGGGAAAAAAAATCGGAGAAGATTTCTCGTTGATCGCGAACGAGGGGATCGATGAGTTGCAACACACCAATCCGCCGCTGAGTACGACAAGCATTGATCTGCAAGAGATGGGGAGAGTTGTCATTCAACATCTGCTAAGCCGTATCTCGGATCCGACAGCGCCAACTAAACTCACTCTCGTC
>CALGEF010000081.1 GCA_937881755.1 uncultured Acidobacteriota bacterium | reverse complement strand
CGCGAAATCGACCTACGAGTTCAGCGTTCTCAAGGATCGCTCCCCGCCCTTCATCCGCCTGTCTGACGGGCGCGTGCGCAATGGCTACACGCTGAAGCTCGTCAACAAGTCCGTGACCACGCAGCAAGTCGGTATCACGGTCAAAGGTCTGGGCGATGCCGAGTTCGAAATCATCGGCATCGGCACGTCGCAGCCAGGCGGCGGGCTCACCTTGACATCCGAAGCGCACGGCGTGGATCGCTACCGGATGCTCGTCACTGTCCCGGCGGGCGATGCAGCAGACCGGGACAATCTGGTCGTCGAGATCAGGGATCCAGGCACCGGCGAAACGATCGAAGCCGGCGCACCCTTCACACGAGGAGATCGCTGATGTCTGCCCAGGTTGCCGTGCCCTCAACGAAAGGTCAGCTCAAGGGCTGGCATGCCCTTCTCTGGTTTGCGGGCTTCTTCGGCTTCATGTTTGTCGTGAACGGAATATTCCTCTGGACGGCGATTACGACTTTTCCGGGCGAAGATACCAAGAAATCCTACGCCGTCGGCCTCGACTACAACCGCGAGATCATGCGCCGGGCGCATCAGGCGGAGGCAGGCTGGGGCGCCGAAATCGGGCTCACGGGTAGCGTGCCGCAGCTGCACATTCGCCTGACGCAGGCGAATGGCGATGCCCTGCCGGTGTCGGGCACGCGCCTGCAATTGCGTCACCCTGCGAACCGCGCGCTCGACCGTGTCGTCGAACTGACGCCTGTTGGCGGCGGCGAATATACCGCGTCACTGGAAACCCTCCCGCCCGGAACCTGGAGTGTCCAGTTCAGCGCGGATGTAGACCCTGCAGCAGACGGCGATGAGTTCAAGGCCTCAAGGGAGATCATCATCCCATGAACACGGTTGCCGTCGACACGGCCGGCTGTCCCAGCGGGCTTGCACCGCCCAGCGCTTCGGAGGCGGCCGATCCTTCGCCCTTCGTGCGGCGCGTCGGCAAGCAGGACCGCCTGTCACTCACCGTGCGCGGCGCAAAATGCGGCGCGTGCCTTTCGCGCATCGAAAGCGCCGTCGGCGCGCTGCCCGGCGTGGACAACGCCCGCCTGAACCTCTCCACCGGCCGGCTCGACATTGCCTGGAGCGGCGACCTCTCCGCCCGGCGCATCGCGTGCACGGTCAGCGATCTCGGCTACGGCGTCGCCCCTCTCGATACGCGCGCCGGAGACACCGGGCACAGGAAAGAAGAGCAATCCCTGCTGCTCGCCATGGGCGTGGCGGGCTTTGCAACTGCCAACATCATGCTGCTCTCCGTTTCGGTCTGGGGCGGCCAGGGTGAAATGGGTGAAGCGACCCGGCAGGGGCTACACGCGGTCTCGGGCCTCATTGCACTGCCGACGCTCCTGTTCTCCGGGCGTCCTTTCTTCCACTCTGCCTGGAACGTCCTGAAACGCCGCCGCACCAACATGGACGTACCGATCTCCCTGGCCCTGATCCTCGCCTTCAGCGTCAGCGTTGCCGAAACCATAGGCGGCGGCGAGCATGCCTATTTCGACGCCGCCTGCATGCTGCTTTTCTTCCTGCTGATCGGCCGGTTCCTCGATGCCCGCGTGCGCCGCCGCGCCTACTCCGCTGCGCGCGACCTCGCGGCGCTCGCCAGCCGCACCGTCACCCGCATCAGCAAAACCGGCACGCATGAACCCGTCCGCGCCGAAGACATCCGCCCCGGTGACCGCATCCTGCTGGCCCCCGGCGAACGCGCCGTCGTCGACATGCTGATCGAGCACGGCGAGTCCGAAGTCGACGAAAGCCTCGTTACCGGCGAAAGCCTGCCGCGCTTCTCGGCCGCCGGCATGCAACTGATGGCCGGATCCATCAACCTGTCCCAGCCGCTCTCCGGCCGCGCGACGGCGGCGTCGGCGGACTCGCTTCTGTCCGACATCGGACGCATGCTCGAAGCGGGCGAGCAGAAGCGCGGCGCCTACCGCCGCATCGCCGACAAGGCCGTGTCACTCTATGTGCCGATCGTCCACTCGACCGCGCTGCTCACCTTCCTCGGCTGGTGGCTGGCGGGGCTGGGCCTGCGCGAATCCATACTGATTGCTGTTTCTACCCTGATCATCACCTGCCCCTGCGCACTTGCCCTGGCTGCGCCTGTCGTCCAGGTCGTCGCCGCAGGGCGCCTGTTCCGGGGCGGCGCATATCTCAAATCCGGCGACGCGCTCGAACGTATCGCCGCCTGCGACCACGTCGTGTTCGACAAGACGGGCACCCTGACCCTCGGCACACCCCGTCTCGTCTCGATCAGCCTTCCCGCCGCCACCTTGGAGGATGCCGCACAACTTGCCCGCGCCAGCCGCCATCCCCTTTCGAGGGCGCCGACCGCCGCCGCCGGCCCCGGGCCAATCGCTACGGACGTCAAGGAGCGTCCGGGCCTCGGACTGGAGGGCACCGTGAACGCTATAGCCTGCCGTCTGGGGTCCGCCGAGTGGACCGGCGCGCGCGCCAGCCTCCACAACGGCGCCGCGCTGTTCTTCGTTCGCGGCGCGGAACTGCCGGTGGAACTGCGTTTCGAGGACGACATCCACGCCAGCGCCTCGGCCACCATCGCAAGGCTGCGCAAGCTTGGCATGGGCGTCGAAATCGTGTCCGGCGATCGCAGCGACGCCGTGGCTGAAGTCGCGCGCACACTCGGCATCGATCACTATACCGCCTCGGCCAGCCCGCAGGACAAGGTGCGCCGCCTTGAGCAGCTGCAGGCAGAAGGAAAGCACGTGCTGATGGTCGGCGACGGTCTCAATGATGCGGGCGCGCTGTCTCTCGCTCACGCTTCGGCGGCGCCCGGCGGGGCCCTGGATGTCAGCCAGTCTGCCTCAGACGCGGTCTATTCGGGCGGTCTCGCGCCCCTGCCCCTGCTCGTGCGCACAGCGCGCAAGGCGCGCCAGGTCATGCTGCAGAATTTCGGCTTTGCCGCGGCCTACAATCTCGTGGCGGTGCCCATCGCCATCCTCGGCTACGCGACGCCGCTGGTCGCTGCCATCGCGATGTCGGGTTCGTCCCTTATCGTCTGCCTGAACGCGCTGCGTCTTAATCTTGCTTCGGAGAAACCGGTATGAGCGCCCTGATCTACCTCATCCCGATTGCATTGCTGATGGGATTAGCAGGCCTGGCCGCCTTTATCTGGGCTGTGCGCGCTGGCCAGTTCGAAGACCCGGAGGGCGATGCGTGCCGGATCCTCCTCGATACCGACACTCCGCTGACCGGTCCGGCGCGCGCCAGGTCCGGGCCCGGAAGCGCCGGGCCCTGAGCCCGAAGGCTTCGGGCGGGGCATGCCTGTTCTGCCTGCTGCGCAAATTCTGTGGGCCCGGAAGCGGAGACGTTCCGGACGGCCTTCATGCGCGACCTGGTGCGCCGCGGACTGAGCGGGGTGAAGTTCGTCATCAGCGACGCCCACGAGGGTATCAGGGCGTCCGTTGCCCGCGTCCTCAATACCAGCTGGCAAAGCTGCCGCGTGCACTTCCAGAGGAATGTCCCGGCCCATGCCGGCAAGAGCAGCCGGAGGGTCGTCTCAGCCTTCATC
>CALGEF010000080.1 GCA_937881755.1 uncultured Acidobacteriota bacterium | reverse complement strand
ACTCGGAGTTTCATTTAATTTGAAATCCGTGCGGCAACTACCCTGACAGAGGGGGCGCTCAAGGACGGAGCAAGTTTCAGAATGGCTGATCGGCAAAGCGTTAGAAGACGCAGAAGTTTGCTTTCGAGGCCTGTGCTTCCACCGTGCTTCCACGTACTTCTTGGAAAATCGGGCGCTTCTCGTAAGTCCCTGATTTTTATGGCGCACCCAAGAGGATTCGAACCTCTGACCTTTGCCTTCGGAGGGCAACACTCTATCCAGCTGAGCTATGGGTGCCTCGCCGGAGTCGGTGTTTAGGCGAAGGCGGGGGAGGGCGCAACCGGGTTTGCCTGCCAGCGCGCTGCGCCGGGCATTGGACGGGACGGCGCGATCCGCTAGGCTCCCCGCAACCTGATGACCCTTCTGGAGGCCTGACGCCTGATGCGCTTTTCCCGATTGATCCCCGCAGCCGCGGCGGCCCTGCTGGTGCTTGCCGGTTGCCAGAAGCAGGCGGAAGACGCGGCGCCGGCGGCCTGCAATCGCCCGGCGGACAGCGCCGCCGCTATGGCGGCGATGGCGCAGTACGAGGCTGAGGCTATTGCCGCCGCCGAAGCAAGCCGGGGGGCGGGTCAGCCGGCTATGTGGACCCTGAAGGACGAAGACACAAAGCTTTACATTCTGGGCACGGTGCACCTGCTGCGACCTGATCTTGACTGGCGCACGGCGGAGATCGACCAGGCCATCCGGTCGGCGGATACGGTCGTGTTCGAGGCCGACACGACGAGCGAGCAGGCTGGCCGCGAGCTGATGAAGTTCTTCACCTCGCAGGGCATGTTCACCGATGGCACGCAGCTGACCAGCCTGCTCACGCCGGAAGAGACCGACCAGCTGAAGCTTGCGCTGACGGAACTCAGCCTGCCGATCGAGGCGATCCAGCCGATGCGGCCCTGGTATGCGGCGCTCAATCTCTCAATCATGCAGATGACCGGGGAGGGGTTTGATCCGGCTGCCGGCGTCGAGATGAAGATTGAGGCGGACGCGAAAGCGAACGGTGCGGCGTTCGAGTATCTCGAGACCGTGGACCAGCAGCTCGGCGAGTTTGCAGCGTTGGATAACTGCGCGCAGGTCGATTTTCTTATGATGAGCGCCGAAGCGCTGAAGCAGGGCACGGATGTGCTGGACCTGCTGGTGTCGGAATGGGCGGACGGGGACGTGGTGGGCCTTGGCGCGCTGATGTCATCGCCGGAAGCGTTCGGCTCGGAGGCGGCCTATGCCGCGCTGCTGACCAATCGCAACGCCCGCTGGACGCCTCTGATCGCCGGTATGCTGGATGAGCCGGGCACGCGGCTGATCGCTGTCGGCGCGGGGCATCTCGTCGGCCAGGACAGCGTCATCGCGATGCTGCAGGCCGAGGGGCATGAAGTGACGGGTCCGTAGCGCAGGCTGGCCCCAAACCGTCCAGAAGTCGCCCGCCCGGTGTGGACGGTTTCTGGACGGTTTGGGGCGGGCCCGCGTCAGTCTGCAGCGCGCCTCAGGGCGAGCAGGGCCTGATCGAGCAGGGCCTGGCTGGAGCAGCAGACGATCTGGCCGCCTAGCTTCGGCGCGCTCCCGCGCCAGTCTGTGGCGAGGCCGCCGGCGCCGCGGACGACCGGGATAAGGGCGGCCACATCCCAGCTCTTGAGACCGGACTCGGCGACGAGATCGATCGTGCCGCCGGCAAGGCGGGCATAGGCGTAAGCGTCGAGGCCGTAGCGGGTGATGCGGGCGGCGGATCGCAGGTGGTTCCAGGCGCCCTGTTCGGGCGGCGAGAAGAGGAAGGGATCGGTGGTCGCGATGGTCGCCTCGCGCAGGTAGGCGCAGGCTGATACGCGGAGCGGCGTTGATCCGTGCACGGAATCGACGCGGGCGCCGCCGGGCCAGCCGAGATAGCGCTCGCCGAGTAACGGCTGGTCGATGACGCCGATGACCGGCACGCCGTCCGGGCCGACGAGGGCGATCAGCGTGGTCCAGACCGGCAGGCCAGCGACAAAAGCGCGGGTGCCGTCGATCGGATCGAAATACCAGCGATACCCGGAATTGGAGGGCGTTTCCGGGAACTCCTCGCCGGTGACGCCGTCATCCGGCCGCTCGGCAGTGACGAGGGCGCGCATGGCGAGCTCGGCGGCGCGGTCCGCTTCGGTGACGGGGTCGAAGCCGGGGCGGTGGACCGGGCCCTTGTCATCGACGCCGGAGAGATTGCGGAAATGAATCGAAATCGCCGCCCAGGCGGCGTCGGCCAGCCGGGCAGCGAATGCGAGATCAGCGTCTGGAGAACGGGGAGCGGTCATCCGGCGAGGCGATGCCCCGCCGGCTGAAGGGCGTCAAGCAGCGCCGGTGCTCGTGTTGTCGCCTTCGAGGGCTTTTGCGAGCTCGAGGAGGCGTTTGCGCGGGCGTTCGCCGAGGCGGTAGTAGGCGCGCACCAGTTCCAGGGTTTCTTTCTGGGAGAGGATGTCGCCTTCCATCTGCTCGGCGTCATTGGCGGCGTTCGGCATCGGGTTGGCGACCGGCATGCCGTCGAAGAAGTACTGGACGGTGACGTTCATGGCGCGCGACAGCTCGAACAGGCGCGAGGCCGTGATGCGGTTGGCGCCGCACTCGTACTTCTGGATTTGCTGGAAGCGCACGCCGACCTGGGAGGCCAGTTCCTGCTGGGTCATGCCCAGAAGACGGCGGCGGCGGCGCAGCCGCTTGCCTACGTGCAGGTCAGTTTCATCAGCCATTTTCCGTCTCCAGTTGGCGCGGGACCGGGTTCAGTCCCAAAACAGGATTTCCGCGCAAATTCTACGCAAACGGCGTGCCGCGTGCCGGAAACTGCCTGTTTTGAGGGCAAGGAGAGGTGTGCGTGGGAGTGCGGCAGAAAAGATTTTTGGCGCCGGGTGCATCGCAGCATAAGGTGGGCCTGCGCTTCGGTGCAACGCTTCTGGCGTTTCCTCCCTTTGACTTCGGCCGCGCCCAAGGGCGCGGCCCTTTTTTGATACGGGGGATCGCCGCCGCCGAGCGGAACGAACCGTTCAGGCTGGGTCTGTGGTCTGCATGCCAGTTCAGGCGCGGGGCAGTAGCCGGGCAGCGTGGATAATTTCGGCCATTACCTGCTCGAGCGCGTCCTTGAGGGCGTAATAGCCGCTGGCGCGGGTGATGCGCTGCTCGTCCATGTAGAGACCGCGGTTGATTTCGACTTGCAGGGCGTGGATGCCGCGGCGGGGGCGGCCGTAGCGGCGGGTGGTATAGCCGCCGGCATAGGGAGCGTTGCGGGCGACAGTGAAGCCCTGCGCCCGGAAGCTGCGCTCGATCCGGGCCATCAGGCGGGGGTCGGCGCTGGAGCCGAACCGGTCGCCGAGCACGATATCGGTCAGTGTGCGGCGCCCCGGTTGCAGCGAGGGCATCGAGTGGCAGTCGATCAGCAGGGCCTGGCCGTGCGCGCGGCGCAGCGTGTCCAGCTCGGCGGTCAGGTGCAGGTGGTAGGCGTCGTGGATATGAACGAGGCGTTCCTCGCCTTCGGCGCGGGACAGGAGGCGGCCATAGATCGCCTCGCCCCGGG
>CALGEF010000079.1 GCA_937881755.1 uncultured Acidobacteriota bacterium | reverse complement strand
GCGCGCGCCCAGCCATTCGGTTGCGACATCCCGGGCGATGTTCCGGAACCCGTGCCGGATGACGTCCTTTGGAATGACCAGGTCCTGGCCGTTGGCGCGGCGCCCGCGCAGGATGATGTGGGTATGCGAATGACCCGTATCGTGATGGTCGGCCGCGACCCAGGAGAGGCGCGAGCCGAGCTGGACTTCGGCGCGCGCCATCACTTCGCGCGTATAGGCCGGCAGGTCCCCGATTTCGTCACCGCGCTCGGCTGACAGGATAAGCCGGAAATGGCGCTTGTCGGACCTGGCCCATTCCGCCGCGCGGGCCCCGCCATCGACGCCTTCATGGTCCCGGTCATAAAACGCATGCCGCCCCTGCTCGCCTCTCGCGAGATAGCCTGCATGGGCACGCGCTTCGCCCTGGGCCGCCTCGCGCTCAGTGGACACCAGCTCTGCGGCTTGCGGCAAATCACGCTCTTCGGCCCTTGCCGCATCGCGCGCGACATAGCGGGCGTGGGCTGCAAGCGCGCCGCCGCCTCCGCCTGCATGATTGAAGTAGTGGATCCTGATCACCGCCTTCTGGCGCACGTCAGTCCCGGGTCCGGCGCCATGTCCAGCGCCTGGCCCGCCTGCCTGACGGCCCGCCTCCGCAGCGCGTCCCGCACGCCCGGAGAACGGCCTCGCCCCACCGCCGCCCCCCTGCCCTGCGCGGCGCCCCTGGCCAATCTCTCCTTCCAGAACCTCCTTGTCCGGACGCGAGACCTGGCGCGAGACGCGCAGGCCGGTCGTATCGCCCCTGTTCGCCGCTGACGCGAGCACGGCGGCAGCGAGCCACTGGTCCAGACTCCGTGCGGACATGGCTCAGCTCCCCCTGTCTGCAGATAAAGATCCGCTGACGGACGGGCCGGCGCCGCAGGTCGCCGCGCGACCTGCGGGCCGACCCGTGACCTGCAAAAACTCCCGCGCCGACCGGCGTCTCGCGTGACCGCAGGTCACGCCTTTATCTTGCCCTCCAACCTTCATACGGCCCTCCATCATCCGGAGCCTAGCACGTGTACGGATCGGAAGATTCTGCGTTCACCCTGCAAGCGACATCTAACGGCTCGCGAGATCAGGGAAACTTGCGCCAGCTGCCTTCGATGTTCGCGGCTGATGTGACGCCCCAATAGCGTCCGTCGAAGCTCATCTCATCATCGCCGAGGAGGAAAACCTCGCCGCCCCTAAGCGTCACGCAGCCTGACCATTGAGGTAACGCGACACCCGCTGAATCTGATTGAAACGCGGTGGCGACATAAACGTGATTGATTGTAATCTGACCATTCTCGGAACAGACACGGTCTCCGCTCACTGCAGCGACGCGTTTGAGGAAACGGTCTCCCGACGCCTTTACGTGCCCTGCTTCAACATAGGCGAGGTCAACGCCATCCGCCGGGATCGTCACCACGGCGCCTCGCTCAGCGCTTGTTTCTGCGCGGACGTAGAAGCCTGGATCAAGAGACGCAGAGGGGTTGTAGAGGACGAGGCCCTGCTGGTTCAAAACGGCGAAACTCAGCGCTGCAACCGAAAGGCCTGCAACGCCAAGACTCGCCTGCGTGGAGAGTGACCCAGA
>CALGEF010000078.1 GCA_937881755.1 uncultured Acidobacteriota bacterium | reverse complement strand
TACCGACAATATTGCCGTTTGACTCGGCCACTGCCGAGCAGAGCTTGGCCAGCACACCCTTCTGGTTCGACGCATTTATCCGTATACGGCCAATAGCGACTGCGCCGGTCTTGGCGAGTTCGGTCCATTTCAGGTCGCGCCAGAGGTCCGGCCGGTCATCATACTCGGCAAGCCGCGGGCAGCTGGAAACGTGCACGACCAGGCCCTTGTCCGGCACCTGCACGCCGATGATCCGGTCGCCCGGCAGCGGGCGGCAGCACTGGCCAAGATGCAGCGTGACGCCGGGCGTCAGGTCCTTGCCCTCCACGAACAGCGGTGCATGCCGGCTGTCGATGGGCGTCTTGTCGGCGTCGTCGGTGCGCTCGGCGGCGTATCCCGGGAACGCGGCGTTCACCACCGCGGAAGTCTGCAGGCCCCCGCGGCCAACTTCCTCGCGCAGGTCGTCGATCGACGAGATGCGCAACTTGTTAGCCACGTCGATCAGCATCACGTCCACCGGATCGGCGCCCGCCCGGCGCAGGGCCTGGTTGATCAGGCCCTCGCCGAGGCGCCGGAACTCCGCCACTTCACGGTCGCGCTCCAGCTTACGCTGTTTCGATTTTGCCCGGCCGGTATAGGTCATCGCCTCCCAGCCGATCGCCGGCGCCGGCGCGCGGCCCCGGATGATATCGACCACATCGCCGTTTTTCAGCGGCCGGCGCATCGACTTTTCTTCGCCGTTGATCCGCGCACCGATGGCCGTGTCTCCCACGGCGGAATGCACGGCATAGGCAAAATCGAGCGGCATCGCCCCGGCGGGCAGGATGATCAGCTTGCCCTTCGGGGTAAAGGTGAACACATGCTCGCGGTACATCTCGAGCTTGGCATGCTCGAGGAACTCGCCTGGCTCGGCGCCGTCGCGCAGCAGTTCGGCAAAGGCCTTGAGGTTCGCCTCCGGGTCAAGGCCGGCGGCGCGTGCCGAGTCCACGTCAAATCCGTAGGCGCGGTTCTTGTAGCCCCAGTGCGCCGCCACGCCGTACTCGGCCGTGCGGTCCATCGCTTCGGTGCGGATCTGCAACTCGACACGCCGGTTGCCGGAGGCGCGAACGGTCGTGTGCAGGCTGGCATAGCCGTTCGGCTTCGGCACCGAGATGAAATCACGGAACCGGTCCGGGATGCACGCCCAGTGCGTATGCACAGCTCCGAGGGCGGCGTAGCAATCCTTGACGTCGCCGAGGATGATCCGGAACGCGAACAGGTCTGCCACATCCCGGAACGAAATCGACTTGCGCTCCAGCTTCCGCCAAAGTGAATAAGGCTGCTTGCGCCGTCCTTTTACACGGTACTTGAGTCCAGATGCGTCCAGCAGCTTCGTCAGGTCCGCGCGGATGCGGTCGAGGTCGCCCTGGTTCTCTTTCTCGAGTTCTTCCAGCCTGTAGAGGATTGCCCGGCGCGCCTCCGGGTTCAGCTCCCTGAACGCGATGTCGTCCATCCGCGCGGCGACATCATAAAGGCCCACCCGGCGCGCCAGCGGGGCATAGATGTCCATCGTCTCACGCGCGGTACGCTGACGGCTTTCGGGCTTCTTGCGGTGGTGCAGCGTCTCCATGTTGTGGAGCCTGTCGGCGAGCTTCACCAGCAGCACGCGGATGTCGCTGGTCATCGCCAGGATGAACTTCTGAAAGTTCTCCGCCTGCGCCGCTTCCTTCGACATGAAGTCGAGCTTGTCGAGCTTGGTCACCCCGTCGACCAGCTCCGCAACATCGGCGCCGAAGCGCACTTCGATGTCGCCGATGTCGATCTCGGTGTCTTCCACCACGTCGTGCAGCAGGCCCGCAACGATGGTGACCTCGTCGAGGCGCACATCAGCCAGCAGGTTCGCCACCCGGATGGGATGGGAGTAATAAGCCTCGCCGGAATCGCGCTGCTGCGCGCCATGATGCTTTACGGAAAAATTATAGGCCTGGCCGAGCAGTTCAGACCGCACGCGTGGATGATAGGCGCGAACTTTTGCGATCAGCTCCGAACGGGTCGGAACAGGCGGTAGCGCATCGGCGGCGTCCGGCGCAGCGGCCTGTTTGCCAGCGGTTGCGCCAGTCCCTTTTTCCGGTCCGGAAAGGGCGCTGCCGTCCATTTCTTCTCCTACAGGCGGTCGTCGCGCCCGGATTCGATTTCAGCCTGATAGGCGCGCAGCACGTCGTCTTCGGTCGCAGCGGGTGCGGCCTGAAGTGCCTGGCGGTCGGCTTCGCGCTCGTTCTCTTCGCCCGGACGGATGTCCTGCAGGCCGGAGATCAGCGCTTCCTTTACCACTTTCAGGTCGATCGAGGATTCGGCGATCTCGCGCAGCGAAACGACCGGATCCTTGTCATTGTCGCGGTCCACGGTCAGCGGCGAGCCTTCGCGGATCATGCGGGCGCGGTGGCCGGCGAGAAGGACGAGTTCGAACCGGTTCGGGATCTTCTGGATGCAGTCTTCGACAGTAACGCGGGCCATTTTTCCAACAAATCTCCTGAGAATCTCCCTTTATATGCGCTGCAACAGACCCCGGCAACCCATCCTTGCAGGCTTTGGCAAGGACCGGTATTCGTGGAGCATTCACATTCTGGGCAATCGATTGGCCCTCCCTATTGGAAGAAAAGGACATTGCCAATGGCCTTCTACAAGGATGAGCGCCTCGCCCTGTTCATCGACGGCGCCAACCTCTACTCCGCAGCCAGGGCGCTCGGCCTCGAGATCGATTTTCGCAAGCTTCTCAAGGAGTTCCAGACGCGCGGCCGGCTCATTCGCGCCAGTTACTACACCGCCCTCGTCGAAAACGATGACTACAGCCCCATCCGGCCGCTGGTAGACTGGCTGGCCTACAATGGCTTCAACGTCGTGAAAAAGCCCGCCCGGGAGTTCGTGGACCGCGACGGGCGCAAGCGTGTGCGGGGCAACATGGACGTCGAGCTGACCGTCGACATGCTCGAGGCAGCCGCCTGGGCCGACCATATCGTCCTGTTCAGCGGCAATGGCGACTTCCGCCAGCTGGTGCAAGCCGTGAAGGCCAAGGGCGTGCGCGTCTCCGTCGTCTCCACCATGGAGGCAGCGCCGCCGATGATTTCCGATGAGCTGCGCCGGGAGGCCGACACCTTCATCGAACTGACCGACCTCGGCGACCTGATCGCCCGCCCCCGCCGCGAGACAAGTGACGCGCCCCAGGAAGGCAGCGACGACTGAGCCTGGAGGGCAAACAAAAACCCCCGCCAGGGCGGGGGTAAATTCGATTTGAAAGACGGGGTCGCTAAGCGGCTAGCGGCGCATTGTGAACGTGATACCCGCAAAGTCTTCCGAGCCGGAAAGGCTCCGGTTGCGGTCGCTGAATTCGATTTCGCGGCGGATATAGCTGAACGACAGTTCGCCGCCGGCACGCTGGATGGACACACCCGCCTGCAGGTCGCCAACCGTCAGCTGGTCGGTCATCTGCATGTCGGAGAAACTGTTGACGCCAAGCCGCTCCATGTCGGCGTCCCAGACCAGCGCTTCGCCGTCGGCCCCCACAAACACATACCAGCCCTCAGGCGACTTGCCCGGATCGGTAAGCCCGAGCCCCTGGCCGAGGCGAAGTTCACCGCCCAGCCGCTGGCCCCTGAGATCTCCGCCGTCGCGTACGGCGACACGTGGCGCAAGGCCGACGTCGAAGGCAAGGCCGGTCTGCATGCTGGTCGCGGCAATCGACATGCCGAACGACATATCGTTGTATTCAGGATCAGGCTGGCCGTAGCGCGACATCGCCACTTCGGCGGCAACCGAGGCCAGCGCCGGGCTTGAGCTCCAGCCAAAGCTGCTGTCGGATTGCGGCAAGCCGCTCAGGCCGGAACCGGTGAGGCTGAAAGGCGAAGGGGCGGGCGCCGTCGCAAAGACTTTAAGGTCCGCGTCCGGGCCGGAAAGCAGGAGGCCGGCCGCTGTGGGAGATACGGCCGGGAGGGCTTCGCCCACCATTACGCTGCCGGTCGGCGCGTTCAGGGCGCCGTCGCCAAATGCGCCTGGCATCGCCAGCGTCATTCCAAGGGATTGTCCGGCGGCCGGCTCTGCATAGGCATAATCTGCAGCGCCAGAAGACACACATCCCTGACAGGCCAGGGAAACAAGGCTGGATACAATTACGAACACCATTCCTTTAGTACCTTTCATGGCCAACTTCCTTACTCCGATTGCGTAAGAAAGTGATCCCTTGAGCCTAACCTATCATGAAGGAGTTGGAGCCCCAACTACCTTTCCGACGGTCAAAGATTAATTCATCGTGACAGGCAGAATACGTTCGATGTCAGCTGCAGTTCCCGGTTATTTCGGGATTTTTGTCGCAAGAACCGCGCCATGGCGTGCCTGCCCCGCATTAACCGGTTGATATAAAAGGCAAAAATGTGGCGCGCGCTGAGGACCCCGAATCACAAACGGCCCGCCTCTCGGTGGGCCGTCCTGATGAATTTTGGGACCTGGGCCCGGCTACTGGCAGGCGAGGCACTCGTCATAGTCGGTCGACTCGGTTTCCTTGAAACCCTCTTCGGCTTTCTCGGAGCCCGCGAAGGCCGCGCGCTGGACCGATTTCGACCGGCAGTAGTAAAGCGACTTCAGGCCCCGCTCCCAAGCCGTCCAGTGCAGCATGTGCAGGTCCCACTTGGACACGTCGCCCGGCAGGAAGAGGTTCAGCGACTGCGACTGGCAGATGAACGGGGTGCGGTCCGCCGCCAGTTCGATGATCCAGCGCTGGTCGAGTTCGAAGGCGGTCTTGAAGACGTCCTTCTCCTGATTGTCCAGGCAATCGAGGTGCTGCACCGAGCCTTCATGCTCGAGGATCGAGTTCCATATCTCCGGCGTGTTGAGGCCCTTGGCGTCGAGCAGTGTCTCGAGCTGCTGGTTCTTCACCGTGAACGAACCCGACAGCGTCTTGTGGGTGTAGACGTTGGCCGGGATTGGCTCGATGCCGGCCGACGTTCCGCCGCAGATGATCGAGATCGACGCCGTCGGCGCAACCGCCAGCTTGTTCGAGAAGCGGGCCATCATGCCGACATCGCGCGCGTCCTCGCAGGGGCCGCGTTCCTTGGCGAGCTTCACCGAGGCCGCATCCGCGCCCTGGCGGATATGCTTGAAGATCTTGAGGTTCAGCGACTTGGCGGTCGCGCTTTCCAGCGAAACGTTCATCGCCTGCAGGAAGGAGTGGAAGCCCATCACGCCGAGGCCGACCGAGCGCTCGCGCTTGGCGGAGTAGACCGCGCGGGCCATTTCCGGCGGGGCGCGTTCGATGAAGTCTTCCAGCACGTTGTCGAGGAAGCGGAACACGTCCTCCATGAACATCGGCTCTTTCGACCATTCAAGGAAGGTCTCGGCATTGACCGACGAGAGGCAGCAGACGGCCGTGCGGTCGACGCCGCGATGGTCGACGCCGGTCGGCAGTGTGATTTCCGAACAGAGGTTCGACTGTGTCACCTTCAGGCCGAGGCGCTTCTGGTGGGCCGGCATCGCGTTGTTCACGGTGTCTGTGAAGAGCAGGTAAGGCTCGCCGGTCTGCATCCGCAGCTCGAGGATCTTCTGCCAGAGCTTGCGGGCATTGACCATCTTCAGCACGTCGCCGGACTTCGGCGAGATCAGGCCGAAGTCCTCGTCCGCGCGCACGGCCTCCATGAAGGCATCGGTGATGTTGATGCCGTGATGGAGGTTGAGGCTCTTGCGGTTGAAGTCGCCCGAGGCTTTGCGGATTTCGAGGAATTCCTCGATTTCCGGGTGATGGATGTCGAGATAGCAGGCGGCCGAGCCTCGGCGCAGCGAGCCCTGGCTGATCGCAAGGGTAAGCGAATCCATCACGCGGATGAACGGGATGATTCCCGAGGTCTGCCCGTTCTGGCCGACCTTCTCGCCGATCGAGCGGACATTGCCCCAATAGGTGCCTATACCGCCGCCGTTAGAGGCGAGCCAGACGTTCTCGGTCCAGGTCTCGACGATATCGTCGAGCGAATCGCCGACCTGGTTGAGAAAGCAGGAGATCGGCAGGCCCCGGTCAGCGCCGCCATTCGACAGCACGGGCGTCGCCGGCATGAACCAGAGCTTCGAGATATAGTCATAGATGCGCTGGGCATGGGCGGCGTCATCGGCAAACGCCGTTGCCACGCGCGCAAACATGTCCTGATAGGTCTCGCCCGGCAGCAGATAGCGGTCGTCGAGGGTCTTCTTGCCGAAATCCGTCAGCAACGCGTCGCGCGACGGATCGGTCGTGATTCCGTGGCCCGGCACGAGCGCGATCTTCGGCTCTGCCCCGGTTTTCGGCTTGCCCTTGCGAGCGGCTTCTTTGGCGACGGACCTAGCGTTGGATGCCGACATGGCGACCCTCCTGAATCATCTGCTTTTACTGGGATTCCCGGAGCGTTTCGACCAGATGTGGTCCGGCGCCTCTTCCCTGACACAACATATAGTGTCTGAAGGTTAATTTCGGGTCAACGGTCCAATTCGCAAAACCGTCAAAGAAGCGTGGAAAACTCCTGAATCAAAGGTTAACGGCGCGCCCGGATCGCCCGTGCAGCGGGCATTCCGGAGGGCGATCACGCCCGCTCAATTCATGCAAGAAACCGGGGCAGTGGAAACCGGATTTTTCCGGTTCGGCGCCCAGTTCCCCAACCTGGACACCCTTGCGGCCACAAGCGGCGGGGTCAGCGGACCCCCGGCGCCCCGAATCGTGAACCTGCAATGTCGGGCGTAAGGGTGGAGACAGGCAAACGACCCGG
>CALGEF010000077.1 GCA_937881755.1 uncultured Acidobacteriota bacterium | reverse complement strand
CAGACCCTCCTTAAGTCAGGCAGCCATCTGTCTCAAAATACCTGACGACGGACACTCCGATTAGTCCCGCATTCAAGTCGAGAATGCGATCGTGTCCCAGCCCATGGTGTAACTGACGGGCCATGGTCATGCGTTTCCGGCCGGGCCGGATTGGGCGTAAGCGCCTCACGACATGTCCGGGCACCTGCCCCCAACTTATCACCAGACGACCTGGCGATCCTCGCGGGCAATAGACGCCGGGGGCTGCAACGAAACGGTCCGCGCCGCAGGACCGGACCTGCCCCTCATTAAAAGAAAGAGCGCATGGTCCAAAAACACGAATGCACTAGCGGGTACACCAGGAGCCATTTTAGAGTAATGAAACCTATAAAAACAACGAAACTTGGCGGAGGAGGAGGGATTCGAACCCCCGGAGCCCTTTCGAGCTCAACGGTTTTCAAGACCGCCGCATTCAACCACTCTGCCACTCCTCCGCAGGAAACGCTGTTTGTGGGAAGGCGCGCCGGATGGCAAGTCCCTGCGGGGCGTCAGGCGGTGAATCAAACCTAAATAAGTAACGCCGGACTTTTTGTTTGGTTTGACCGGATGGCGACACCTCTCATGGCAAACCCGCATCTGAAACGGCCAGAAGGCCACCGGGGGCCCAGAAGGGCCCCTCCGGTTTCTCAGAATGAGGAGAATTCAGGCGCATGCCGATCGTGAAAACCGGGCTTTGCAACCAGCTCGCTTTTGTTGCATCCGCCATTGTGCTCGCTGCGGCCGCGCTGCCGGCATCTGCCGGTGGGCGCGCGCCGATCACCTATGTGAGGGATAGCGGCGCTGCTGCGTCCGTCACTGCCGCAAAACCGTCTGCGCCTGCTGGCAAAGCGGACAAGGCCGCGCAACGGATCGAATTTCGCTATCCGGGCTCGTCCGGGCAACCGGGCCGTTTTGAACTTGCATCGGTGAGCGTTCCGGCGCGCACGGAATCGGTCGCTGATAAACTCTTTACCGAAGCGCCGCGGTTCTCATCCGGGGTGCGCGCCTTCGACGCGCCGGCAACCGCGACCCAGATTACGGCGATCCGTGCGCCGGTGGTTGAATCGGTGGCCTTGCCGCCCGTTGCTGTGGTGAAACCCGCGCAGATAACGCCCGGCCATCAGACCAGCCTGGGCGAGAGAGCCGTTGCCATCGTTTACGGCGATGAATTCGCCGGGCTGCCGACCGCCAATGGTGAAATCTTCGACCAGTCCGCCCTGACGGCCGCCCACCCGTCGCTGCCGCTGCCAAGCATCGTGAGGGTTTCCAATCCCGCAACGGGCAGGGAAGTAAAGGTACGCGTCAACGACCGCGGCCCGTTTGAAGACGGCGCCTCGCTGCAGGTGTCGCGCCAGGTGGCTGTTCTCCTCGGGTTCGAAGGCGCAGGCAAAGCTGAACTTGTTCTGCAGCCCGCCGAAGGGGCCGCGCCCGCAGTTTCCAAAACCCGCTCTGACTATAAGCCCGCGCTTCTCGTGAAAGAAGCCCGAGCGGTTGCGGCCGACGAACTTCTTGGCGGTAATGAGCCAGGCGGCAGCGCCGGGCAGGGCGCGAAGCCGGCCGGCGCACCAAAAACCCGCGCCAGCGTGGTATGGCCGGAACCGCCGGCAGATTGGGGGGTTGGCCCGGCGGCCTCAAAAGTTCGCGCCGCTGTTTCTGGCACGCACTACGTCCAGCTCGCATCCTTTACCGACATCGGCAACGCCGAGAGGCTCTATCGCGGCCTGCGGTCGGACATGGCTGCCCAGATCGTCCCGGCCCGGGTGAACGGCGCCGACTTTTTCCGGGTTCGCGTCGGGCCGCTTGCCAGCCGCGCCGCGGCCCAGGAGCTCCGTGACCGCCTCAATGCAGAAGGCAAGGGCGACGGACGGGTTATCACTGCGGAGTAGAATGCCCGCAGTGTCCCCATTGACGCTGACCACAAACCGGCCCTTTTTCCCGGATATCCGGGAAGAGGGGCCGTGTCTGCGCGCGGCCATTGCGGAATAAGGAGACGAGGATCGTGAAATTCTGGCGTGGGATCGTTTCGGCTGCAGCAGCCATCTGTGTCGGGACAGCGATGTCTGCGTCCGCCCAGATGATCGACACACCGGCGGAGTTCGCCGTGATCATGGATCATGAAACCGGGCAGATCCTGTATTCCAAGCGCGGCGACGAGTTGATGATACCCGCCTCGATGACCAAGATGATGACAGCCTTCGTCGTCTTCGAACTGATTGAGCGCGGCGAGATCTCGCTGACAGACAAGTTCACCGTAAGCGAAGATGCCTGGCGCCGCGGCGGCTTTCCCTCCGGCACCTCGACCATGGGCCTGAAGCCGAGGGACACGCCCACCGTCGAGGAATTGTTGCACGGCGTCATCACGATGTCCGGCAACGATGCCTGCATTGTGCTCGCAGAAGGCATCTCGGGTTCTGAAGCTGCATTCTCTGCACGGATGACGCAGATC
>CALGEF010000076.1 GCA_937881755.1 uncultured Acidobacteriota bacterium | reverse complement strand
GGGTAGAGTCTGCATCACACATCAATCGCTCTTCGACTACCAGACAGACCAAGCGCGACCGCAAGTCTTGCCACCTCATTGAGCTCTGCTCCATCCGAGTGCAAATAGTCTGTAATCTGCGCCTTCATGCTCCGCGCCCAGTAACGCTGGATGTGATTGGCTACCAGTTCCGCCGCAGCCGCATCGTCCTCGGCGGCAAAGCGCAGGTTCGTTGCTATCTGATTGGCCATGTCAACCAGGTGCATGAGCTCACCGTTCATCGCTATTGCTCCAGACACTGTTTCGCCTGCAGGACCGCTGTCCTGTCGGGACTGTGGTAAATCACGTGCCTGCCGGGACGGGCAAAGCCGACGAGCAGCTGGCCAGCGAGGTGGGCCTGGGCAATGGCCAGCGAGGTGGGCGCAGACACGGCAACCAGAGCACCCATGCCAACCGCGCAGCTCTTGTGGACCATCTCATAGCTGGCCCTGCTCGACACCAGCACAAAACCACTGTCGAGGTTTTCTCTCTGGCGACGCAAGGCCCCAATAAGTTTATCCAGGGCGTTGTGGCGCCCCACATCTTCACGCACCAGCAGAATCTCACCCTGCGCGCTGCACCAGGCGGCGCCGTGGGTGGCACCGGTGTTAGCCTGCAGGGGTTGGTGCCGGGGCAAGTCCGCCAGTGCGCGCTGGATCGCGGCATCCTGCAAGAGCGGCGCAACCACCGGTGTAATCGGACGGATCGCCTGCGCCAGGGATTCGGTGCCACACAGGCCACAGCCGGTGCGCCCGACCAGATTCCGGCGCTGTTGCTTCAGTTCCACCCAGCGCTGGGTGAAGATTTCCATATTGATGGAGATCCCCTCCTCCCCCGTGACCACATCCAGGCCATACAGCTCTCCGGGGTGGGCCAGGATGCCCTCGGTCAGACTGAATCCCAGCGCAAAGTCCTCCAGATCAGCCGGGGTCGCCATCATCACGGCGTGTGACAGCCCGTTGTATACCAACGCTACCGGCACTTCCTGGGCGATGCTGTCGCCAGTCACACACCCGGCCTCGCCCGTTCGCCGAACATCGACCATGGCGGTGACCCCCTCCCGCGTGCCGTCGTGCTCCCCGGTCACCCCTCGCTGACCTCGGGTGCGGACCGCCGCCTACCCTCGTGCAAGAGGGTATTTTGCTGCCGGTCGAAGGCTTTGAACCTCTGCTGCCAGCTGGAGGGCTGACTCACCTTCTCCACCTGCACCGCGGTGACCTTGTACTCCGGGCAGTTGGTCGCCCAATCGGAGCTGTCAGTGGTAATGACATTGGCACCGCTGCCCGGATGGTGGAAGGTGGTGTAGACCACCCCCGGCAGCATGCGGTCGTTGACCCGGGCGCGCAACACCGTATGGCCCGCGCGGCTGGTAATACCCAGCCAGTCACCGTCCTTGACCCCGCGCGTTTCGGCATCGTGAGGATGCAACTCGAGCACGTCTTCACCGTGCCAGGTCTGGTTGGCCGTGCGCCGGGTCTGGGCGCCTACATTGTACTGCGACAGGATCCGCCCGGTGGTCAGCAACAGCGGGTACTTGCGGTTGGTGCGTTCGCTGGTGGCCACATAGTCGGTAATGGCGAACCTGCCCAGCCCGATGGGGAACTCACGCTGGTGCATGATCGGCATGCCTTCCGGGTAGGATTCATTGCAGGGCCACTGGATGGAGCCCAGGCGATCGAGCTTGGCGTAGCTGACCCCGGCAAAACTCGGCGTGAGCCGGGCGATCTCGTCCATGATCTGCTCGGGGTGGCTGTAGTCCATGGGGTACCCCAGGGCGTTGGCCAGATCCACGGTTACCTCCCAGTCTTCCTTGCCCGCCAACGGCGCCATCACCTTGCGCACCCGGTTGATACGTCGTTCGGCATTGGTAAAGGTGCCGTTCTTCTCCAGGAAGGTGGAACCGGGCAGCAGCACGTGGGCGTACTTGGCAGTTTCGTTGAGGAAGATGTCCTGCACGATCAAACATTCCAGGGCACCCAGCGCAGCCTCCACATGTGAGGTATTGGGGTCGGACTGGGCGATGTCCTCGCCCTGCACGTACAGGCCCTTGAAACTGCCACTGATCGCCGCGTCGAACATGTTCGGGATCCGTAGGCCGGGTTCGTCGTCGATCTTTACGCCCCAATCGGTTTCAAAGCGGCCGCGGGCCGTGGCATCAGACACATGCTGGTAGCCCGGCAGTTCATGGGGGAAGGACCCCATGTCGCAGGCGCCCTGCACATTGTTCTGGCCCCGCAGCGGGTTCACGCCCACCCCCTCGCGGCCGAGATTGCCGGTGGCCAGGGCCAGGTTGGCGATGCCCATGACCATGGTGGAGCCCTGGCTGTGCTCGGTCACGCCCAAACCGTAGTAGATCGCCCCGTTGCGGGCCCGGGCATAGGCACGGGCGGCCTCGCGCACGGCCTCGGCCGTAACACCGGTCACACTTTCCAACTCCTCCGGCGCGTGGCGCGGCTGGGCGATAAACGCGCGCCAGCGCTGGTACGCCTCCGGCTCACAGCGGCTGGCAATGAACGCACTGTCTTCCAGACCTTCGGTTACCACCACATGCGCCAGGGCATTGATCATCGCCACATTGGTACCCGGGCGCAGGGGCAGGTGCAGGGCTTTGTGGCGGTGGGGCGTGTGCAGGAGGTCAATGCGTCGCGGGTCTATCACAATCAGCTCCGCGCCCTGCCGCAAGCGGCGCCGCAGCTGCGAGGCGAAGACCGGGTGGGCATCCGTGGGGTTGGCGCCGATCACCACGATCACGTCCGCCTGCATCACCGAGTCAAAGGTCTGGGTCCCGGCGGATTCGCCCAGGGTGGCCTTCAGGCCATAACCCGTCGGCGAGTGACAGACCCGGGCACAGGTATCGGTGTTGTTGTTGCCAAAGGCAGCCCGCACCAGCTTCTGCACCAGGTAGGTCTCTTCGTTGGTGCAGCGGGAGGAGGTGATACCGCCGATGCTTTCCCGGCCATGGCGCTGCTGGATCGCACGCAGCCGAGTGGCGGCAAAATCGATGGCCTCCTCCCAGCTCACCGCCTGCCAGGGCTGGTCGATGGCCTCGCGGATCATGGGCGTGCGCAGGCGGTCCCGATGGGTGGCGTAGCCGAAGGCGAAGCGCCCTTTTACACAGGAATGGCCGTGGTTGGCCGCACCGCCCTTGTAGGGCACCATGCGCACCACCTGGTCCCCCTGCATCTGGGCTTCGAAGGAACATCCCACCCCGCAGTAGGCACAGGTGGTGACTACACTGTGTTCCGGCTGCCCCGCGTCGATCACGCTCTTCTCCATCAGCGTGGCCGTCGGGCAGGTCTGCACGCAGGCCCCGCAGGACACACACTCGGAGTCCATAAAGGACTCATTGTCCCCGGCGCCGACTTTGGAGGCAAAACCGCGCCCATCGATGGTCAGGGCAAAGGTGCCCTGCACTTCCTCGCAGGCCCGCACGCAGCGCGAGCAGACGATGCACTTGCTGGGGTCGAAGGTGAAGT
>CALGEF010000075.1 GCA_937881755.1 uncultured Acidobacteriota bacterium | reverse complement strand
CGTCACGATCTTGTGGCCATCCTCGCGCAGCAGCGCGGCGATACGCGCCGAGGTGCGCGGGTTGTCATCGATCAGGAAGACGCGGGCCGGGCCTTCGACGTCTTCCTGCGCCGGGCCTTCCATCGCGCCGGTCTTGAGGCCACTGGCCTCGCGCCGGCGCAGCTCGGACGTGACGGCGCTGTAGCGCATCAGTGTGTTGATGCGAGACGTCAGCAGGAAATCGTCCACCGGCTTGGTGAGAAAATCCTCCGCACCCGCAGCAAGTCCGCGGACACGGTCTTCGATGTCGCTGAGCGCGGTGACCATCACAACCGGGATATGCGCCGTAACCGGATCAGCCTTCAGGCGGCGGCAGACTTCGTAGCCGTCCATCCCAGGCATCATCACATCCAGCAGGATGATCTCGGGATCCATGGTGCGCGCCTTCTCCAGCGCCTCAGGGCCGTTGCAGGCGAGAATAACAGAATGATACTGCGCCTCGAGCCTGGCCTGCAGCAGGCGGCGGTTCGCATCGATATCATCGACGACGAGGATCCGCGCGCTCATGCCGTCTCCCTGGGCATCAGGGCCTCAACCGCCCGGATGAAGGAGGCGATCTGGATGGGCTTCGAGAGATAGCCTTCGCAGCCGGCTTCGCGCACGCGCTGTTCGTCCGTACGCATCGCAAAAGCCGTGACGGCGAGCACGGGGATATGGGCGACCTTCTTGTCGTCCTTCAGCCAGCGGGTGATGTCGAGGCCCGAGACTTCCGGCAGCTGGATGTCCATGATGATCAGGTCCGGCAGCTCCTTGCGGGCGATCTCGACCGCCTTGGCGCCGTCGCGGCACTGGAAGGTCTTGAAGCCGAACGCGCCCAGGAGGTCACAGAACAGGCGCATGTTGAGGTCATTGTCCTCAACAACCAGCACTGTTCGGGAACGATCTTTGGTCATGATACTCGAAATTGCTGGCGATTCGCGCGGATGCCGATCCACGTTTTTCAGTTATACTGTCAAAAGTTAACACGCATTTATGCCGGGGTGGCGGCCGGTTTGCGCCAGCGCATGGACGGGGAGTGCAGATAACACGATGGTTAGCCTTTGCCGCGACTGCCTCGCTGTAAAGACTGAGGATTTTGACCGTTGCCCGGTCTGCTTCAACTTGCGGGTCGTGCGTCATCCGGCGCTCGCATTCCTCTCCATCGCGCATGTCGATTGCGATGCGTTTTATGCAGCGGTCGAGAAACGGGACAATCCGGCGCTGCGCGACAGGCCCCTGATCGTGGGCGGCGGCAGGCGGGGCGTGGTGACGACCTGCTGTTACCAGGCGCGGCTGTACGGCGTTCGCTCCGCCATGCCGATGTTCAAGGCGCTGAAACTGTGCCGGGACGCGGTGGTCGTGCCCCCGGATTTTCCCAGGTATCACGAGGCGGGCCGGGCCATCCGTGCACGGATGGAGGCGCTGACGCCCCTGGTGCAGCCGGTGTCGATTGATGAGGCCTATCTCGACCTGTCCGGCACCGAGCGCCTGCACGGACTGCCGCCGGCGGCGAGCCTGGCGCGCCTGGCGCTGGAAGTGGAAAAGCAGGTGGGCGTGACAGTGTCGATCGGATTGTCGTCCAACAAGTTCCTTGCCAAGACGGCCAGCGAACTCGACAAGCCGCGCGGCTTTGCCGTGCTGGCGCCGGAGGAGGCCGAAGAATTCCTCGCCGACAAGCCGGCAGGCTTCCTGCACGGCGTGGGGCCGAAGTTTGCCGAATCGCTGGCGAAGGACGGATTCCATACAGTCCGCGATATTCAGCATGCGCAGCTGAAGGACCTGATCCGGCGCTATGGTGAGACCGGCGAGTGGCTGAAGCGCTGCGCGCATGGGCGCGATACCCGGCCCGTGAGCCCGCATGATGACCGCAAGTCGGTCTCAAGCGAGACGACCTTCCTCGAGGATACGGCAGACCTCGCCCTGATGGAGGACCACCTCTGGCGCCTCAGCGTGAAGACGGCCGACCGGGCGAAGGCGGAAGGCGTGGTCGGCGTCGTGGTGACGCTGAAACTGAAGACGTCCGACTTCAAGCCGGTCACGCGGCGCATCTCTCTGCATGCGCCGACGCAGCTGGCGCAGGAAGTGTTCCGCACGGCGAGGCCGCTGCTGGCGAAGGAAGCGGGCGGGCGGGTGAAGTACCGGCTGATCGGCGTCGGGCTGTCGGGGCTGTCGCCCTACCATTCCGACGGCGTCGACCTGATCGACCCGAAGGTAGCCAAGCGCGCGGCGGCCGAGCGCGCCTCCGACAAAGCGCGGGCGAAGTTCGGATCGGGCGCGGTGATGACCGGGCGCGCGGCACGGATGGCGAAGAAGGATGAGGGCTGACTCGCGCCCCGCTGCAGGCTAGACCGAGCAGCGACCAGATCAGGAGCTGACCATGCCAACACCCGAAGACAACCTTGACCGTCTCGGCATCGTGCTGCCCGCGCCGATGAAACCCGTGGCGACCTATGTGCCTTTCGTGATCACCGGCAAGCTTCTCTACGTGTCCGGCCAGGTGAGCGCGACGGCGGAGGGGCGTATCCTGGGGCGGCTCGGAGAGAACATGGAACTGTCGGCCGGCCAGCATGCGGCGCGGATCTGCGGCATCAACCTGATCGCGCAGTGCAAGGCGGCGGTGGGCGAGCTGTCGAACATCCGGCGCGTGGTGAAGCTGGGCGGGTTCGTCAACGCCGCCCCGGGCTTCGTGGACATTCCGCAGGTGATCAACGGGTGCTCCGACCTGATGGTCGAAGTGTTCGGCGAGGCGGGCAAGCATGCGCGCGCGGCCGTGGCCTGCCCGACGCTGCCGCTCGGGGTGGCGGTGGAAGTCGACGGCGTGTTCGAGATCGCCTGAGCGATGGCGCAGCGGTTTGATCTCGGCGCGTTCGCCTATGCCCACCGGGGGCTGTGGCTGAAGGACGGGCCGCCGGAAAATTCGCTGGCGGGGTTTCGGGCGGCCGCGGCGGCGGGGCTGGGCGTGGAGTTTGACCTCAGGCCGTCGGCCGATAGCGAGGTGATGATTTTCCATGATCCGCTGCTGGACCGGATGACGGCGGCGTCGGGTGTGTTCGAGACGCGTGCGGCAGAGGAACTCAAGGGTCTGGCGCTCGGCGCGTCGGGCGAGCGGGTGCCGGCATTCGAGGAGCTGCTGGGGCTGTGGCCGGAGGACTTGCCGCTATTGTGCGAGATGAAGGTGGACGGGACGACCGATCCGGCCGCGTTTGCGCAGCAGGTGGCGGCGCGGCTGGCAGACTGGCGCGGGCGGGCGGCGGCGATGAGTTTTTCCGAGGAGGCCGTGCGGGCGCTGCCTTCGGACCTGATGCGGGGGCAGCTGGTGATGCCGTCGGTGCAGGCGGGCGAGGCGAGGTTCGACGCGGCGGCGGGCCGGGCGCTGGCGGACGGGATCGACTACCTCGCGGTGCACCACACCGATACCGCGCGGGCAGCGGCGCTGGGCGCGCCGTTCGTGGTATGGACGGTGCGGAGCGAGGCGGATCTGGCCGCGGCGCGGGCTTACAATCCGGCGATTATCTTTGAACATATCGACCCGGCGCTCGCGGCGCCCTAAATTGTAAGGCATGGACGCCTCCCTCCCCCGCATCACGGTTCTCAGGACGCTCGACGGCGTGGACGCTGCGGCGTGGAACGCGGTCGCGAACCCGCCGGGGCTGCCTCACGATCCGTTCGTCACCTGGGAGTTCCTCGACGCGATGGAGCGCTCCGGCGCGGCGAGCCCGCGCACCGGATGGCGGGGCGCGCACCTGCTGGCGCATGACACGGGCGGGCGGCTGCGCGGGGCGATGCCGATGTGGTTCAAGACGCATTCGCGCGGCGAGTTCGTGTTCGACCAGTCCTGGGCAGAGGCGTGGGAGCGCGCGGGCGGCGCGTACTATCCGAAACTGCTGTCGGCGGTTCCCTTCACACCGGTGACCGGGCGGCGGCGGCTGGTCGTGCCCGGGCCGGATGAGGCGCTGTACAGGTCCGCGCTGCTGCAGGGAGCGTTGCAGCTGGTGGCGGAGACAGGCGCATCTTCGTTCCACATGAACTTCATCGAAGAGGCGGAGGCGCCGGCGCTGGAGCATGCGGGGATGCTGATCCGCACGGACCAGCAGTTCCACTGGAAGAATACCGGGTACCGATCATTTGACGATTTCCTGGCGACACTCTCCTCAGACAAGCGCAAGAACCTGCGCAAGGAGCGCGCCAGGGCGCAAGAGGGACTGGAGTTCCGTCACATCACGGGCGCACAGATAACCGAGGCGCATCTCGACATCTTCTTCGAATTCTACATCGACACCGGCAACCGGAAATGGGGATCGCCCTACCTGACGCGAAAGAGCTTCTCCATGCTCCGGGAACGGATGGCAGACGACCTCCTGTTCGTGTTTGCCTATGAAGGCGAAGCAGCGATTGCCGGGGCGATGAACCTGATCGGGTCCGAGACGCTGTATGGACGTTACTGGGGCTGCAACGATCCGCGGCCGATGCTGCATTTCGAGACGTGCTATTATCAGGCCATCGATTTTGCGATTGCGCGCGGGCTGAAGACCGTCGAGGCGGGCGCGCAGGGCGGGCACAAGCTGGCGCGCGGCTACGCCCCGGTGCTGACACGCTCGGCGCACTGGATTGCGCATGCCGGATTCCGCGCGGCGATTGCCGACTATCTTGAGCGTGAGCGGGCCGCCGTGGACGCCGATTTCGACTATCTCAAGGACCGGACACCGTTCAGGAAAGACACATGACCCTTCACGCCCCTTACGACGCCAACAACATATTTGCGAAAATCCTGCGCGGCGAAATGCCGAGTGTGAAGGTTTTCGAGGATGATGTGGCGCTGGCCTTCATGGATGTGTTTCCGCAGGTGGAGGGACATACGCTGGTGATCCCCAAACGGGTCGGGGCGCGCAACTTCCTCGACCTGCCAGAAGCGGCGCTGGGCGACTACATGCTGCGTGTGCAGAAAGTGGCGCGCGCGGTGGAGGCGGGCCTGAAGCCGGACGGGCTGCGCGTGGTGCAGTTCAACGGCGCGCCAGCCGGGCAGACGGTGTTTCACCTGCATTTCCATATCATGCCTGTGTGGGAAGGGATGAAAATGGGCGCACATGCAAGCGGCGGCATGAAGAGCGCCGCCGAGCTGGAACCGGTGGCGGCCCGGATACGGGCGGGGTTCTGAACGCTTATCCCCTCTCCCAGGCGTAGGAGAGGGCCTGCGCGTCAGATACCCAGCTTCGCCTTCAGGATGTCATTGACAGCCTGCGGGTTCGCTTTGCCGCCGGAGGCTTTCATGACCTGGCCGACGAACCAGCCGAGCGTTTGCGGCTTGTCTTTCACCTTGGCGACCTGATCGGGGTTGGCGGCGATGATCTCGTCTACCACTTTCTCGATGGCGCCGGTGTCAGTGACCTGTTTCAGGCCGTGCTTCTCGACGATCGCGGCGGCCTCGCCCTCACCTGAGATCATCCGGGCAAAGACGTCTTTCGCGATCTTGCCGCTGATCGTGTTGTCGGAGATCAGGGCAATCAGGCCGCCGAGGGCGGATGCGGTGACCGGGCTTTGCGACAGCTCGAGGGCTTCCTTGTTGAGGTAGCCGAAGAGTTCCTGCGTGACCCAGTTGGCGGCAAGTTTCGCGTCGCGGCCCCTGGCCACTTCCTCGAAGAAGAGGGCCTTGTCGGCGTCGGACGTGAGCACGCCCGCGTCATAGCGCGAGAGGCCGTAATCCTTCTCGAAGCGGGCGCGTTTCTGGTCTGGCAGCTCCGGCAGCGATTTGCGGATGTCCTCAATCCAGGCCTGCTCCAGCTCGAGCGGCAACAGGTCCGGGTCCGGAAAATAGCGGTAGTCGTGCGCGTCTTCCTTCGAGCGCATGGAACGTGTTTCGCCCTTCACCGGATCGAAGAGGCGGGTTTCCTGGTCGACCTTGCCGCCGCCTTCGATGATCTCGATCTGGCGGCGCGCTTCGTATTCGATCGCCTGCTGGATGAAGCGGTAGGAGTTCATGTTCTTCAGCTCGCAGCGCGTGCCGAGATGTTTGAAGTCACCGGTTTCGCGGAACTTCTCATACTGACCGGGCTTGCAGACCGAGACGTTGACGTCGGCGCGCAGGTTGCCCTTCTCCATGTCGCCGTCGCAGGTGCCGAGCGCGATGACGATGGCGCGCAGTTTCTTGACATAGGCGGCGGCTTCCGCGGGTGAGCGCACGTCGGGTTTGGAGACGATCTCCATCAGGGCGACGCCGGACCGGTTGAGGTCCACATAGGTCGCGTGCGGGTCCATGTCGTGGATCGACTTGCCAGCGTCCTGCTCGAGGTGCAGCCGCTCGATCCGGCAGGCGAAAGTATAGCCTTCCTTGCCGGGCACTTCGACATCCACGTCGATCTCGCCTTCGCCGACGATGGGGTGGGCGAACTGGCTGATCTGGTAGCCCTGAGGCAGGTCTGGATAGAAATAGTTCTTCCGGTCGAAACGGCTGTAGCTGTTGATCTGCGCTTTCAGGCCGAGGCCGGTGCGGATCGCCTGTTCGACGCAGAACCTGTTGATGACCGGGAGCATGCCGGGCATGGCGGCGTCGACCAGCGAGACGTTGCAGTTCGGGTCCGAACCGAACGCCGTGGAGGCGCCGGAGAACAGCTTTGCATTCGAGGCGACCTGGGCGTGGATCTCCAGGCCCATGACGACTTCCCAGTCGCCGGTGTCGCCTTTGATGCGGAAGGTGGGTCGCTCGGTCATCGGTGTCTCGGGAGGTTATGGGTGGGTTGGGGCGCTTCTAGGGGACGGCGGACCGGTCAGTCCAGCTTGCCGTCTTCGCGGGCCTTGCGGACGCGTTCGCGGCGGGCGGCCATCCGGTCCCTGACATTGGTCGAAGCGGACGGCGCGGGCGGCGCCGGTTCGGGTTCCGCGGCGGGCGCGGGCGCTTCTCCGGCGTCCAGCTTGCCTTCAGCGATCAGGCGGCGGCGGCGGGCCTCCAGATCGGCCTGGCGGGCGGCGAGCGCCTTGCTGCGCGGCTCGAACAGCGCGGCGAGCCTGCCCTGCCCTGCCCCGCCGGGGGCCGGCATTTCCGACAGCTTGCGGCCGCGGGCCTTCAGCACACTGGAGATGCGCCACGCGACATAGCCGGCCACGAACAGGCAGACGCCCAGCATGATCCGCATTTCCGGATCAACGAGGCTGTAGCCATAGCGCGACAGGATGCCGCTCATCATGAGCGTGCTCAGGATGAGGGTGACCGCGAAGATTGCAAGGAAACGCGCCATGCGGGCAGTTTACCACCAGCGATCCGGCTTGGCCACAAAGCCCGCTGCATCTTCCAGCGCGCCGCCGACGCGGAAGCAGGCGGCCTCGTCGAGCGCCTTTCCGATGACCTGCAGGCCGAGCGGCAGGCCGCTGGCGGAGAGGCCGGCGGGGACCGCAATGCCGGGAAGGCCCGCGAGGTTTGCCGTAACGGTGAACACATCGTTGAGGTACATCTCAACGGGGTCGCCGGATTTTTCGCCAAAGGCAAAGGCAGGCGATGGGCAGGCGGGCGTCAGGATCGCATCGCACTGCCCGAAGGCATCCACGAAATCCTGGAATATCCTGGTACGGACCTTCTGCGCGCGCAGGTAATAGGCGTCGTAATAGCCCGACGAGAGAACATAGGTGCCGATCATCAGGCGGCGCTGGACTTCCTTGCCGAAGCCAGAGGCGCGGGTGCCTTCATAGGTCTGCGTCAGGTTGCCCCCTTCGACGCGGGCACCGTAGCGCATGCCGTCATAGCGGGCGAGGTTGGACGAGGCTTCGGCAGGCGCGACGATGTAATAGGCGGGAAGCGCATACTTCGTATGCGGAAGGGAGATGTCGACGATGGTGGCGCCGGCTTCCTTCAGCCATTTGATGCCCTGCTGCCAGAGGGCGTCGATCTCGTCGGAGAGGCCGTCGATGCGGTACTCCTTCGGGATGCCGATCTTCATGCCCCTGACGCCCTTGCGGACATCCTGTCGCCAGTCGGGCGTCCTGATGTTCAGGGAGGTGGAGTCCTTCGGGTCATGGCTGCACATGACTTCAAGGAGGATGGCGCTGTCCTCCACGGTCCTGGCGATCGGGCCGGCCTGGTCGAGGGACGAGGCGAAGGCGACCATGCCATAGCGGCTGGCGCGGCCGTAGGTGGGCTTGATGCCGACGGTGCCGGTGAAGGCGGCGGGCTGGCGGATCGAGCCGCCGGTGTCGGACGCGGTGGCGGCGAGGCAGAGGTTGGCCGCGACGGACGCGGCGGAGCCGCCGGACGAGCCGCCGGGGGTGAGGCCCTGGTTGTCGCCCTTGCGGCGCCAGGGGTTGATGACATTGCCGAAATGCGAGGTCTCGTTGGAGGAGCCCATCGCGAACTCGTCCATGTTGAGCTTGCCGAGCATGACGGCGCCTTCGTCCCAGAGGTTCTGGGTGACGGTGGATTCGTAGGTCGGCGTGAAATCGCCGAGGATGCCGGAACAGGCGGTCGTCCGCACGCCCCTGGTACAGTAGAGGTCCTTGATGCCGAGGGGGGCGCCGTCGAGCCTGCCAGCCTTGCCGCTGGCGCGGCGGGCATCGGAGGCCTTTGCCATCTCGAGCGCCTTCTCGGGCGTCTCGACGACAAAGGCGTTCAGCACGCGGGCCCCGGCGATGGCCGCATTGAAGGCCCCGGTCAGCTCGACCGAGGAAAACTGCTTCGATTTCAGCCCGTCCAGCGCTTTGGCGAGGGTCAGGGCGGTGAGATCGGTCATCGGGCATGTCCTGTGTTGAGCCCCGCCTGCTAGGGCCCGGACGGAAAAAGTTCAAGTCTTCGTGAGCCCATTGCGGCCGCCCGGATCGGGGCGCAGACTGGTCGCTCGCTTTTCAAGCACTTTGGAGGATTTCCGCATGAAATGCATCAGCCTGGCCGTCCTGGCCGCGACCGCGCTCGTTGCCTGCTCCACCGCCCCGGCCGAACCCCGGCTGCGCGGGCTGGAAAAGTACGCGGGTGACCCGCGCCTGGGCCCGGAGACGCGGAGCGTCTGCTTTGCGTCCAGCATCGACGGGTTCAGCCTGAACGAGCGGGAAACGGTGGTGCTGCAGGAGGGGCGCGACCAGTACATGGTCGAGGTGACGGCGGGCTGCACGGACCTTGAGTATGCCGAATCCATAGCGGTGGATTCGCATGGCGGCTGCCTGACGCCGGGCGATTCGATCATCGTGGCGCCCACGCTGGGCGACGCGTTCGGCTCCAGCCGCTGCCTGATCCGGGAGATCCGCGAGTGGAATCCGAAGGCCGGGAAACCGGCCGGGACAGCAGGAGAAAATCCGGCCTGACCCGGCTGGCACGCGCTCAGGCGCATGCTACACACGCCCTATGCAGGCACGAAACGAAGGGGGCCGCGCCGAGGTTCGCACCTCGCCCCTGCATGGACGCGGATTGTTTGCTTCGGGACCGATTGCGCAGGGCGCGCAGATCGGCGTCTATCCGCTGATGATCCTGTCGCAGGCCGACACCGAAAGGCTGAAATCCACGCGGATCTATCACTACGTGTTTTATGTCGATGAGACGGCGGACGGCGCGGTGCGCTGCGCCGTTGCCTTTGGGGAAATCTCGATGTGCAATCACAGCCCGTCCGCGAATGCAGGGTTTGAGGTTGACGCGGACGCGCAAACCGTCACCCTGACGGCGCTGACCGATATCGCATCGGACGCCGAAATTCTGATCGACTATCAGGACTTTGCCGAAGAAGCGCTTTAGCGCCGCAACCTGTTCCGGGAGGACAAGACATGACCAACACGGTTCCCAAGACCGCGCTCCAGCTGCGCAGCCATCTGAAGGCTTCGGGCGAACTCGAGATTTCACTGGCCGAAGTGGCCGTGCCGGAGCCCGGCCCGGACGATGTGGTGATCCGCGTCGAGGCGACGCCGATCAACCCGTCCGACCTCGGCCTGCTGGTCGGCGGGGCGGACATGGGCTCGGCCGTCCAGTCGGGCACCAGGGATCGTCCGGTGATCACCGCGAAGGTCCCTGCCCCCGCGATGCGGGCAATGGCGGCGCGGATGGACCAGTCGATGCCGGTCGGCAATGAGGGCGCGGGCGTCGTTGTGAAGGCGGGATCCTCGCCGGCGGCGCAGGCTTTGCTTGGAAAGATGGTCGCGGGCCTCGGCGGCGAGATGTATTCGCAATACCGGATGCTGAACGTCGCGCAGTGCCTGGCGCTGCCGGATGGCACTTCGGCGAAGGACGGCGCGTCCTGCTTCGTCAACCCGCTGACGGCGCTCTCCTTCGTGGAGACTATGCGGATGCAGGGCCGCACCGGTATCGTGCACACGGCAGCGGCCTCGAACCTCGGGCAGATGCTGGTGAAAATCTGCCAGAAGGACAACGTGGCGCTGGTCAACATCGTGCGGTCGAAGGCGCAGGCGGACCTGCTGAAGGGCCTCGGCGCAAAATACATCATCGATTCCTCTTCGCCCAACTTCATGGAAGAGCTGATCACGGCGCTGGCCGAGACGAAGACCACGCTCGGCTTTGACGCGATCGGCGGCGGACCGCTGGCCGGCCAGTTGCTGGTGGCGATGGAAGCGGCGGCGAGCCGCAACATGAAAGAGTTCAGCCGCTATGGCTCGGGCCAGGAAACGCAGGTCTATATCTACGGCCGGCTCGACATGTCGCAGACACAGGTGCCGCCCGGCGTGGGCTTTGCGTGGAACCTTGGCGGCTACCTGCTGACGCCGTTCCTGCAGAAGGCCGGGCCCGAAGTTCGCGCGAAGATGCGCCAGCGCGTGGTGGATGAGCTGACGACGACGTTTGCGAGCCACTACACGGCGGAAATCTCGCTGGCGCAGGCGCTCGATCTGACGACGCTGCAGGCCTACAACGCCAAGGCGACCGGGACGAAATACCTGATCAATCCGGCGAAGTAAGCCGGGCACTGAAAGACCCGGGCCGGCCGGATTGATCCGTCGGCCGGCCCGTTTAAGCGATCACTGAACCGGACCTGCCATTTTCTGCTTTGCTGGAATGGCGTGTTCCAGGCCGTCTGCGCTGAGGCGGCCCGCGATTTGACTTGCGCACCTGCAGCTTGCATCAGTTTGCCGTACTCAACTGGCAGAGCGGTCGAACATCCATGGTGCGCGAGACGGAGCAGATACTCAAGGCGCGGGCTGAAAAGGTAATCCCGAACGGGATGTATGGCCATCAGTCCGTGCGGTTGCTCCCGGAGAGTTTTCCGCAATTCTTCAACCGCGCTGACGGCGCCTACCTCTGGGACAGCGACAACAGGCGTTACCTCGACCTGATGTGCGCTTATGGGCCTAACCTGCTTGGATACCGTGACCCCCGTGTCGAAGCAGCCGTCGCCAGACAGATGGCACTTGGCGACACGATGACCGGGCCATCGCCATTGATTGTGGACCTTGCCGAAACACTGGTCGCGATGATCTCCCATGCCGACTGGGCGATTTTCTGCAAGAACGGAACCGACGCAACGACCATGGCGATGACGGTTGCGCGTGCAGAAACCAGGCGGCGGAAGATCCTCGTTGCGGCAGGCGCCTATCATGGTTCCGCGCCCTGGTGCACGCCGGTCCCCGCCGGTACGCTTGCCGAAGACCGGGCGCACCTGATCAGTTATGTGTATAATGATATCGAAAGCCTTGAAGCGGCAGCGGCGATGGCGGGCGATGATCTCGCCGGTATCTTCGCAACGCCTTTCAAGCATGATGCTTTCCAGGATCAGGCGCTTGCTGACCCTGACTATGCCAGGCGGGCACGCGCTATCTGTGACGCCAAAGGCGCCATGCTGATCGTCGACGATGTGCGCGCCGGCTTCAGACTCGCCCGCGATTGCAGCTGGTCAACGATCGGAGTTGAGCCGGATCTGAGCTGCTGGGGGAAATCATTCGCCAATGGCTATCCTATCTCTGCGCTGCTGGGCTCAGACAGCTGCCGCGCCGGCGCGGGCGCGATCTACATGACCGGCTCTTTCTGGTATTCAGCTGTGCCGATGGCGGCCGCACTTGAAACATTGAAAATACTTCGTGAAACCGACTACCTCGAACACATCGCCCGACTTGGTGAGCGCCTGCGCAGCGGCCTGGCGGCCCAGGCAGGCGCGCAGGGTTTCAGCTTGCGTCAGACCGGTCCGGCGCAGATGCCGCAGATCCTGTTTGCTGACGATCCGGACCTGCGGCTCGGTTTCGGGTTTGCAGAAAACATGCTCGCACGCGGCATCTACATGCATCCCTGGCACAATATGTTCCTGTGCACGGCCATGTCGGAGGATGACATCGATTTTGCGCTCACCGCAGCCGGCGCCGCCTTCGCCGATCTCGCCGCAGGCCGCGCAACGCTGAAACCCCATCCGGTCGTCAGCGCAATGATGAAGAGCCGGGCGGCGCACGCCTGAGGTCCCTGGAGCCGGTCTGCGATCCTTGCGCGGACAAACTTTCCCGGACTGGCCGGCAGGACGTGAAAAAAGCAGCTTCAGCGCCGGATCGGCCTTTTGAACGCAGGTGGCCCGGTTCGCCGGAACAGATACCGGTCGCAGGACAATTGAAGCTGAGCGCCCTGGGGCTCATGTGCGGTGGCACAGCATCCGTGACCGGAACCGGTGATTCCAGACTGTCGACAGCCAGGTAAGCCCGAAACCTAGCGCTTCAGGTGTTCCATGCCCTTGAGATCGCCGGGCCTGGCAACGGGTGCGCCGAGTTTTGGTTTGACCTTGTCGGCCTTCGGCTTGCGGACTTCCTTGTTGGACTTCTTCTGACCCTTGGCCATTGGTGCGCTCTTTCAGAGACCGGGGCCGGAATGGTCCCTGCCGGACACCTAAGGCGCTTCGGGGAAGAATGTAAGGCCGTTACTCGACGGCCTTGGGCACGACGAAAAAGCCGTGTTCGGTGCGCGGGGCATTGGCGAGGACCTGGTCCTGGATGTTGCCGTCAGTGACGACATCGTCGCGCATCGGGAGGGCGGTTTCGACGATCGAGGTCAGCGGCTCGACGCCGTCGACATCGACTTCGTTCAGCTGGTCGATCCAGCCGAGGATGCCGTTCAGCTCGCCGGCCAGTTCGTCAAGGCGCTCCTCCGGTACCGCGATGCGGGACAGGCGGGCAACCTTGCGGACGTCGTCGCGGGTAACGGTCATGGTGGGGCTCCAGTCGGGAGGACCGATTACGCCATAGGCAAAGCCGCTTCAAGGTCGTATGTGCCCGGGGATGCCTGTTGTTGACCTGTTCGACCTGCCCGCGAAGGGCGTCCTGATCGGCCTCGACCCGGGCACGAAGACGCTGGGCATCGCGGCAACCGATGCGAGCCGCATCCTGGCGAGCCCGGTGGAGACAATCCCGAAGCTGAAACTGGCGCCGGCGCTGGCGCGCTTTTTCGAGGTGTATGACGACCGCAGGGGCGTGGGGCTGGTGGCCGGGCTGCCCCTGAACACCGACGGGACGCAGGGGCCGCGCGTGCAATCGGTGCGCACGCTGGTA
>CALGEF010000074.1 GCA_937881755.1 uncultured Acidobacteriota bacterium | reverse complement strand
CGTGGTTGATCTCTTCCAGCTCGAACACCTCGTCATAAGGCACGTTGGCTTCGGCCAGCAACACGTTCATGTGCCCGGGCATCCGGCCGGCGACCGGGTGGATCGCGTATTTGACTTCGATGCCTTCGGCTTTCAGCTTGTCGGCCATTTCACGGACCGCGTGCTGCGCCTGGCCAACCGCCATACCGTAACCCGGCACAATGATGACCTTGGATGCATTACCCATGATGAACGCCGCATCGGCAGCTGCGCCTGATTTGGCCTGCTTGTCCGGATCGGAAGATGCACCCGGGCCACCGGCCGCACTGTCACCGCCAAAGCCGCCCAGCAGCACGCTGAAGATCGAACGGTTCATCCCCTTGCACATGATGTAGCTGAGGATCGCACCGCTTGAGCCGACCAGCGCGCCGGTGATGATCAGCGCCGGGTTGGCCAGTGTGAAACCGATTCCCGCTGCTGCCCAGCCTGAATACGAGTTCAGCATCGAGACGACGACCGGCATGTCGGCGCCGCCGATGGGGATGATCAGCGTGATGCCGAGGATCAGGGCGAGGACGGTGAGGCCCCAGAAGGCCCACTGGGCCTGCCCGCCGCTCATGATCAGGACGACGGTCAGGGCGATGATGCCGAAGCCGAGGCCGAGGTTCAGCAGGTGGCGGGCGGGCAGCAGGATCGGCGCGCCGCTCATGTTGCCGTTGAGCTTGGCGAAGGCGATGATGGAACCGGTGAAGGTCAGCGCGCCGATGGCGGAGCCGAGGCCGAGTTCGATCAGCGAGGCGGTCTTGACGCCGGTGAGGCCCATGATGCCGAAGCTGTCGGGCGCATAGAGCGCGGCGGCGGCGACGAGCACGGCGGCGAGGCCGACGAGGGAGTGGAAGGCGGCGACGAGCTGCGGCATGTCGGTCATGGCGATGCGGCGGGCGGTGACCGCGCCGATGGTGCCGCCGACGGCGACGGCGCCGATCATCAGGGCCCAGGTGACGGGGTCAAGCTTGTCCCAGAGCAGCACGATGGTGGTGGCCACCGCGATGGCCATGCCGATCATGCCGTTGCGGTTGCCCTTCTGGCTGGTCGCGGGGCTGGACAGGCCGCGCAGCGCGAGGATGAACAGCACGCCCGCGACGAGATAGAGCAGAGGCGCCCAGGTGGATTGAAACTGTTCCATTAGTTAGATTGACCCCTGCTGCCAGCGAAATAGCGGCTATTCAATAGAAAATCGCGCCGACTGTGGAAGGACGCATCGATCTTCTTACCAAAGCCCGTTTGGCGCGCATCATCCCAACCGAGATAGACCTGTTCTGCCAACCGGCTTAGGCGCCAAAGGCTGGCAAAAAAAGTGACAATCCAGAAGCCGACGACGGCGACGGAAAAAAACGTTGGCGGATTGACACCAAACTCAGCACGCGAAAGCATTGGGAATTGCGATACGATCACCAGAGGCGCCAGCGCGCAAAATGCTCCGCAAGTCATGATCCAACTGGCGACCTTGGCCCGCCAATAGCCTTCGACATCTCCGGATCGCAGCGTCTCCAGGTTAGTGCCCCAACGAAAGACGGGCGACCCGCGAAAGTACATAAACGTCCATGTAACGAAAAGTATTAGAATGCCGACGGCTGAGCCGAGCGATATCCACTTCAGTTGATCTCTTCTGACCTCCAACGTGTCGATCAGTCGCTGCTGCGAGTCGATCAGTCTCTGCTGCAAGTCGATGAAGATCTGCGCCTCTTCCAAGGGTCAGGTCCCTTTTTTCTTGTACATGGCCAGCATGCGCTGGGTGACGAGGAAACCGCCGAAGATATTGACGCTGGCGAGCATCACGGCGACGGCGCCGAGGATCTTGGCGACCCAGCCTTCTGACGTGAGCCCGGCGGCCGCAGCGGCGACGAGGGCGCCGACGACGATCACGGACGAAATGGCGTTGGTTACCGCCATCAGCGGTGTGTGCAGCGCGGGCGTGACCGACCAGACGACATAGTAACCGACGAAACAGGCGAGCGCGAAGATGGCCGCGAGGAAGACGGTGGATTCGATGCCGCCGGCGTCTGCGTAGGCGGGCAGCGCGAGCGCTGCTAGGGCGAGGACGGAAAGGGCGCGTTTCATTTACTTGAGCCTTTCGCTGACGGTGGCGCCATTGCGGGTGAGCAGCATGGCTTTGACGATCTCATCGTCCGTATCAAGATTGAGCTTGCCGCCTTCGCCGGTGATCAAGGGCAGGAAGGCGAGCAGGTTCTTGGCGTAGAGCGAAGACGAGTCGGCGGGCAGACGCGCGGGCAGGTTCGAGAACCCGGCGACCTTGACGCCGTTGACGTCGACGACTTCGTCGGCCTTCGAGAGCGGGCAGTTGCCACCCTGGCTGACGGCCATGTCGACGATGACCGAGCCGGGCTTCATCGAATGGACCATGGCCTCGGTGATCAGCACGGGCGCAGCGCGGCCCGGGATCAGCGCGGTGGTGATGACGATGTCCTGCTTGGCGATGTGGCTGGCGGTGAGCGCGGCCTGCTTCGCCTGGTATTCCGGCGACATTTCCTTGGCGTAGCCGGCCGAGGTTTCGGCGGCCTTGAACTCTTCATCCTCGACGGCGATGAACTTGGCGCCGAGCGAGGCGACCTGTTCCTTGGCGGCGGGACGCACGTCGTTGGCGGTCACGACCGCGCCGAGGCGGCGGGCGGTGGCAATGGCCTGGAGACCGGCGACGCCGGCGCCCATGACGAACACCTTGGCCGGGGCGACGGTGCCCGCGGCGGTCATCATCATCGGCATGGCGCGGCCATAGATCTGGGCGCCTTCGATAATGGCGCGGTAGCCGGCGAGGTTCGACTGGGACGAGAGCGCGTCCATCGACTGGGCGCGGGTGATTCGCGGGGTGAACTCCATCGACAGGCCGGCGATCTTTCGGGCGTTGAGCGCCGCGACCTCGTCTGGCGCATAGGCGAAGGGCTCCATCAGGGCGATCAGGGCCGCGCCTTCGGGCAGGGACGCGATCTCCGCAGGCTCCGGCCGGCGGACCTTGAAGACGATGTCGGCGCCTGCTGCAGCGGCGGGGCCGGCAGCAATGGCGGCGCCTGCTTCGGTGAAGGCGCTGTCAGGGAAGCCGGCGACGGTGCCCGCGCCGGATTCGATCGTCACCGTGTGGCCGAGGCCCACGAGCTTCTTGACGGTCTCCGGGGTTGCCGCAACGCGGGTTTCACCGGCTCTGTGTTCTTTGAGCACTGATATCTTCATGGAGCCCTGAATTAGGTTAAACCTTGCGCTGTGCAACTGTTATTTTGGAGGTTTGAGGCATGAGCTTGTTTAGTCTGGCTAACAGGACGGCATTGGTAACGGGGGCTTCCAGCGGCCTCGGCGAGCATTTTGCGCATGTGCTGGCGGGGGCAGGCGCCACCGTTGTGATCGCCGCGAGACGGATGGACCGGCTGGAGGACGTGGCCGCCGACATCGCCGCCAAGGGGGGCAAGGCCCTACCGGTCGAAATGGATGTGACCCGGGACGCCAGCGTGGTTGCCGCGTTCGACTCGATCCGGGAAGCCCTCGGGCGGCCGTGCGACATCGTGATCAACAATTCGGGCATGTCGCGCGGAGGGTGGTTTCGCGA
>CALGEF010000073.1 GCA_937881755.1 uncultured Acidobacteriota bacterium | reverse complement strand
TGAACGTTGCCGAATAGGCCGGCGCAGCAGGCTTGATGACGCGCGAAATGTCCGGTGGCGGCAGGGCCTGCCCTGGTTTGCGGCTGGCGCCGACGGCGAGGTTTGCCCTGGAGAGGAGTTTTCCGAACATGCAACAGGCCTTTGAATTCAGGCCGGATTGTTAGCCGCCAAGCCTTAACAGTAAGCTGACGTGGCCGGCAGGAATGCCTCAGAAAGCAAACTGCTCGGTCAGTATACGCTCGTCCAGCGCATGGCCCGGATCGAACAGCAGGGTTAACCGGCTGGAATGGTCCGCCTCGACCGAGACCCGCACGATGTCGCGCACTTCCTGATTGTCCGCCGAGGCTGAAACCGGCCGGCGGTCCGGCGCCAGGATCTCGATGTCCACCCGCGCGTCATGGCGTAGCAGCGCGCCGCGCCAGCGCCGGGGCCGGAACGCGCTGATCGGGGTCATCGCCAGCATGTTCGACCCGATCGGCAGGATCGGCCCATGGGCCGAAAGGTTGTAGGCTGTGGAGCCCGCCGGGGTCGCCACCATGATCCCGTCACACACCAGCTCATCCATCCGCACCCGGCTGTCGACCGCGATCCGCAGCCGGGCCGACTGGGCCGTCTGGCGCAGCAGCGAGACCTCGTTGATCGCCAGCGCCCGGTGCTCGGCGCCGTGAATGTCGACCGCCAGCATCTTCAGCGGGGTCAGGCTGGCGCGCTCTGCCTGATCAATCCGCCGGACCAGGCCGCTGGCGTTATACTCGTTCATCAGGAAACCGATGGTGCCGAGGTTCATCCCATACACCGGCTTGCTGTCGCCAAACCGGCGGCGTAGCGCATCCAGCATGGCGCCGTCGCCGCCGAGGGCGACCACAACGTCGGCCTCGTCCTCCGGCACATGGCCGTACCTGGCCGCCAGCAGGGGCAGGGCCGCCTGCGCTTCAGGGCGTTTGGAGGCGAAAAAGGCAAGTTTCAGATCGGCCATGGCCGCATGTGCAAATGCTTTGAGCATGGCGTCAAGGCGAGGCACCCGGCGGGCGCAGGGCGAACCTGACACGCGCGTCACCTTCATCTGGCGCGCCCGCCGGACTTGCGTTAAAGTCGCCTCCACAAACAGGGAGAAACAAGATGGCCGACGGCAACCCGAATATCGACATCCGCAGCGCGGTCAGTGAAGCGGAATGGAAGGCGCGGGTCGATCTCGCGGCCCTGTACCGTCTGACGGCCCTCTATGGCTGGGACGACATGATCTTCACCCATATCTCCCACCGGGTCCCGGGCCCGGAGCATCATTTCCTGATCAACCCTTATGGTTACTTCTTCGAGGAGATCACCGCCTCCTCCCTCGTCAAAGTCGATCTGGACGGCAACATCGTCCAGGAAACCGACGCGATGATCAATCCCGCCGGCTTCACCATCCACTCGGCCATCCACGCCGCCCGCGAAGATGCCAGCGTCGTGATGCACCTCCACACCGACCAGGGCGTGGCCGTCTCCTCGCAGAAGGAAGGCCTGCTGCCGATCAGCCATACCGCCATGATCGTGCGCGAAGACATCGCCTACCACGATTATGAAGGTGTCGCCCTCGACCTCGACGAACGCGAGCGCCTGGTGGCCGATCTCGGCCCCACCAAGCACTCGATGCTCCTGCGCAACCATGGCACGCTGACCTGCGGCGAAAGCGCCGCGCTGACCTTCACGCGCATGTTCTTCCTGGAGCGCGCCTGCAAGATGCAGATCATGGCCCTGACTGCGGGCCGCGACGGCGTCCTGGAGTGCGGCGAAGAGCTGCAGGACAAGGTTGCCGGCCAGGGTGGCCTCACCAGGCACAGCTCCGGCATGTCGACCCTCACCGACCGCCTCGTCTGGCCGGCCCTTCTGCGCAAGCTGGACCGCCAGCTGCCCGGTTATGCCGCATAGGTATTTGCGCGGATAAGCCTAAATCAGCGCCGGGCCTAAGGAAACGGGGCCCGGCGCCCCCCTTGCGGGGCGCCCTTAAAGTGAAACTCAGCGTGCGGCCAATGAAGCATCTCAAATCTTTCGAAGACGCCCTCAACAATATCCGCGGCGAGGGCCGTTACCGGGTCTTTATTGACCTGCAGCGCCACAAGGGCCGCTTCCCGAAGGCGACGGCGCGCATGGAAGATGGCGAGCGCGAAGTCACGATCTGGTGCTCCAATGATTACCTGGCGATGGGGCAGGACGACGATGTCATCGCCTCCATGCACGAAGCCATTGACAGTTTCGGCGCCGGCTCCGGCGGCACGCGCAACATCTCCGGCACCACCCGCTACCATGTCGATCTCGAGCGCGAACTGGCCGACCTGCACGGCAAGGAAGCCGCGCTGCTGTTCACCTCCGGCTATGTGTCGAATGACGCGACCCTGTCGACCCTCGGCAAGATCCTGCCGGACCTGATCATCTATTCGGACGCCCTGAACCACGCCTCGATGATCGAAGGCAT
>CALGEF010000072.1 GCA_937881755.1 uncultured Acidobacteriota bacterium | reverse complement strand
GAACGCGATCTATGTGCTGGAGCTTTCTTCCTACCAGCTCGACCTCGTTAAGAGCCTGCACTGCAATGTCGCGGTGATGCTGAATCTGTCGCCGGACCATCTTGACCGGCATGGCGGCATGGACGGCTACCAGGCCGCGAAGATGCGGATGTTCCAGAACCAGACGTCGCAGGATCTCGCGGTGATCGGGTTCGACGACATCTATACCCAGTCGATCGCCATCGGCCTCTCGGCCAGCGGGCCGCAGCGCGTCACGCAGATTTCCTCGACCTACACGCTGGGCAAAGGCGTCAGCGCCGTCGAAGGCCGGCTGTATGACAACCTGAACGGCAAAGCCGAATTCATCGGCAAGCTGGAAGACTGCCCGGCGCTGCAGGGCCGTCACAATTTCCAGAATGCGGCGGCGGCTTACGCGACCTGCCGCGCGCTGGGGCTCGACCCGGCAACGATCATGGCGGGGCTCAGGTCTTTCCCGGGCCTGGCGCACCGCATGGAGAACATCGGCGCCATCGACGGCGTTAGGTTCGTCAACGATTCCAAGGCCACCAATGCACAAGCGGCTGAACAGGCGCTGCGCGCGTTCAGGAACATCTACTGGATTGCCGGCGGGGTGGCGAAAGCTGAGGGCATCATGCCGCTGGCGCCGCTGTTCCCGCATGTCTCGAAGGCCTACCTGTTCGGACAGGCCGAGGAAGCCTTCAGCGCCACCCTTCAAGGCAAGGTGCCCATGCAGGCATGCGGCACGCTCGACCGCGCGGTCGACCAGGCGTTCCGCGATGCCAGGGCGGCCGGCGACGCGTCCCCGGTAGTCCTTCTTTCACCGGCGTGTGCCAGCTTTGATCAGTTCAAGGATTATGAGCATCGCGGGGATGTCTTCCGCAGCCTGGTGAAGGCCATGATGTCCGCACCGCTGAAGGAGTCTGCGTGACCCATACCGCCGCTGCACCGCTGCTGCCCCGGTCGGACAGCTCCTGGTTCACCGAGTGGCGCCGGACGCTGGATTGGGGACTGGTCGCCGGGATCCTGCTGCTCGCTGGTATCGGGCTGCTGATGTCGCTGGCCGTGGGCCCGACCGCGGCGGCGAAGATCGGCTATGAAGACCCCTATCATTATCTCTACCGGCAGGCTGTGCATGCCTGCATCGGCATCGGCCTGATGCTGGCTGTGAGCGTACTGGAGCGCAAATGGGCGCGCCGCCTCGGCGTGCTGATCTTTGCCGGGTCGTTGCTGCTGATGGCGGCCATCCTCGGCGTCGGCCATGAAGTGAACGGCGCGCAGAGCTGGTTCCGGTTCAGCGCCTTCTCGGTCCAGCCCAGCGAACAGGTAAAGCCCGGTCTGATCGTGCTGTGCGCCTGGCTGCTGTCACAGCGCGAGCGCTACCCGGACGTGCCCTGGGCGATCGTCTCCTTCGCCTTCTTCGCCGTCACCCTCGGCCTCTTCCTGCTGCAGCCGGATGTCGGCGGCGCTGCACTGATTTCGGCAGCGTTCGTCGTGACGTTTTTTGTCAGTGGCCTGCCCAAGCGCTGGATCGTCGGCTTTGCGGCCGGCGGCGCGGCGCTCGCGGTCCTTCTTTACAATGTCCTCCCGAACGTGAAGCGGCGGGTGGACATGATCTTCAACCCGTCCAGCAATGCCGATACGTTCCAGATCGACATGGCCGGCGCCGCGATCAGCCGGGGCGGCCTGTTCGGGACCGGGCCGGGCGAGGGGCTGGTGAAAACGCAGATCCCCGAGGCGCACACGGATTTCATTTTCGCGGTGATTGCCGAAGAATTCGGCCTGGTGGCGATCGTGGCGGTGATGGCCATCTATGGCCTGATCGCTATCCGTGGCTTCCGGGCGGCGGCCCGCATTGAGGACGGCTTTGCGCGGACCGCCGCTGCCGGCCTGTTTGCGCTGTTCGCCATCCAGGCGGCGATCAATATCGGCGTCAATCTTGCGATCGTCCCGCCGACGGGCCTTACACTGCCGTTCATCTCGTATGGGGGCAGCGCGATGGTCGGCATGGGATTGACGCTCGGCCTTGCGCTTGCTCTCGTGCGCGGAGAAGGCACGAGGAGCCGCGGGCCGTATGGCTAAATGCCCCCGAGAGAAGCTGGTCGTCATCGCCGCAGGCGGGACGGGTGGCCACATGTTCCCCGCGCGGGCCTTTGCCGACGAGCTGCGCGCGCGCGGCTGGCAGACGGCGCTGATCTCGGATTCGCGCGGGCTGCGCTATGCCGCCGACTTCCCCGCCGACTGGAAGGAAGAGATCGAGGCCGCCTCCCCGAACTTCCGCAAACCCTGGACGGTTCCGGGCGCGGCGCTGAAGATCAATGCCGGGATCGGAAAAGCCTCGCGCCTCCTGAAGCAGCACCGCCCGGCGCTGGTCGCCGGTTTCGGCGGCTATCCCGCCTTCCCGGCTCTGGCCGCGGCCCGGCGGCAGGGCGCGGCGATCATCATCCATGAACAGAATGCGGTCCTCGGCCGCGTGAACCGGCAGTTCGCAAAGCATGCCAGGCTGGTGGCCAGCGGCTTCCCGCGGCTGGATTTCCTGCCAGCTGGCTGCGCGCATCTCGCGGTCGGCAATCCCGTGCGCGCGCAGATCCTTGCGGCAGCCGAACGGCCCTTTCGGCCGATGGACGGCGAACTCAACATCCTTATCACCGGCGGCAGCCAGGGCTCGCGCATCATCGGCGAGCTGGTGCCCCTGGCGATTGCCCAGCAACTGCCCCCGCCCCTGATGGCGCGGATCAAGGTGGTGCAGCAGGTGAGGGAAGAGCAGGTCGAAAGCGTCCGCGCGCTCTACCGCGTGGCCAAGATCGAGTGCGAGCTTGCGCCGTTCTTCTCCGACATGCCGGACCGGCTCGCCGACGCGCACCTCGTGATCGCGCGCTCGGGCGCGGGCACCGTCAGTGAACTGGCGGCGGTCGGGCGGCCCTCCATCCTCATTCCGCTCGCCATCGCGATGGATGACCACCAGGCCGCCAATGCCGAAGCGCTGACGGATGTCGGCGCGGCCGACATGCTCCTGGAAGCCAATGTCAATCCGAAACTTCTCGGCGCCCTGATCGCGGCGCGGCTGTCTGATCCGGTTGACCTGAAGGCGCGCGCGGCAGCGGCGAAGTCTGCGGCCAAACCGGACGCGGCTCGGGAACTCGCCGACATGGCGGAGAGGATTGCCGAGCTATGACGCGCAACTCGGCCTTTCTGGCGCTCGGCTTCGGCGCCTTCCTCGCAATTGCCGAAATCGTGCGCAATCGGGGCAACTGGCAGGCCTGGCCTTTCTGGATCCTTGACGTCGTCGCAGCTGGCGCTCTGGTCTGGAGGGGGCTGCGTACCTTGAG
>CALGEF010000071.1 GCA_937881755.1 uncultured Acidobacteriota bacterium | reverse complement strand
CCGCACGCGCCAGCGCAGGCCGTGGCACAGCGTCTCGCCTGCCACTACGCCCGGAAAGCCGCCGAGATCTGCCATCCGCCCCCGGAACCGGCACGGCGCGCCTAAGTCTCCCGCCCCCGCCAGGTCAAGGGCCGCAGGCGCGCCCGCCGCCCCCTGCTTCAGGAGGCCGTAGAACACAAACAGGTCGCCGCTTGCCGCCGCGCCTGGCATCAGGAGGCTACTTCGAACGGCTCAAGCCCCGAGAGCCGCAGCGCCGGCTGCAGCACCGGCGCGACGCGCGGCGCCCTGCCCCGGGCCGCGCCCGCAATCGCGGCAATATGCGGCGGTGTCGTGCCGCAGCAGCCGCCAAGCACATTGACCAGCCCGCTCCTGGCCCATTCGCCGAGATGCCCCGCCGTCTGGTCCGGCGTCTCATCATAGGCGCCGAAAGCGTTCGGCAGGCCGGCATTCGGATAGGCAATCACGCGCGTATCCGCCACCCGCGAAATCGCGGCGATATGCTGGCGCATCAGGTCGGCGCCCAGCGCGCAGTTGAGGCCAATGGCCCAGGGCCGCGCATGGCGCACCGAGTTCCAGAACGCCTCGGCCGTCTGCCCGCTGAGGGTCCGCCCTGAGGCGTCCGTGATCGTGCCGGAAATGATGATCGGCAGGTCAATGCCTTCGATCTCGCGCAGGTCGATCAGCGCCTTGATCGCCGCCTTTGCGTTCAGCGTATCGAACACCGTCTCGATCAGGAACATGTCGATGAACGGCGCCATCGCCTTCGCCTGCGCGTAATAGGCGTCCCGCACCTGGTCGAAGGTCACGTCCCGGTAGCCCGGATCGCTTACCTTCGGCGACAGCGACAGCGTCTTGTTCGTCGGCCCGATCGCGCCCAGCACGCCGCGCGGCCTGCCGTCGCGCGCTTCCAGCCTGTCGGCCACCGCGCGCGCTATCCGCGCGCCATCGGCCGCGATCTCGTCGGCGAGGGCTTCCATCCGGTAGTCCGCCATCGCGATGGTCGTCGCGCTGAACGTGTTGGTCTCGACGAAATCGGCGCCGGCTTCGTAATACGCCTCGTGAATGGCCGCGATGATATCCGGCCGCGTCAGGTTCAGAAGGTCATTGTTCCCGCGCAGCGGCGAGGCCCAGTCGGCAAACCTCTGCCCGCGGAAGTCCTCTTCCGCCAGGCTGTAGGTCTGGATCATCGTGCCCATCGCGCCATCGAGGATCAGGATGCGCCTGGCCGCCTCGGCTTCGAGTCTGGCCAGCCTTGAGTGTGCGTCCATGGATCAGGCTGCCTTTGCGGTTCTGGGCTTCAGGCCGAGCAGCCGGCAGGTCGACAGCGCCAGGCTTGCCCGGTTCAGGGTGTAGAAATGGAAGTCGCGCACGCCGCGCTCGTGCAGCTTGTGGCAAAGCTCCGCCGCCACGGTCGCGGTCACGAGATCGCGCGTCTCGTCGTCTTCCTCGAGGCCTTCATAGAGGCGCTCCAGCCAGTGCGGCACGCTCGCGCCGCACAGTGCAGAGATGCGCTTCAGGCCGGTGAAATTCGGCTGCAGCATGATGCCCGGCACGATCGGCAGCGTCACACCGCCCGCCCGCGCGCGCTCGAGGAACTCGAAATAGACGTCCGGCTCGAAGAAGAACTGCGTGATCGCCCGGTCGGCGCCCGCCTCCTGCTTGGCTTTCAGGTAAGCGATCTCGGCGGCCCAGCCCCTGTTCTCGGGATGCAGCTCCGGATAGCAGGACACCGAAATCTCGAAACACTTGCCGAGTTCCGGCCGGTGCGCCCTCAGCCCGCGGATGAGGTCCACCGAGTCCAGGAACCCGTCCGGATGCGGCTCATACTTCGCGCCCATCCCCGCCGGCGGATCGCCCCGCAGTGCCACGATATGTTTCACGCCCGCCTGCCAGTATTCCTCGGCAATCGCCAGAACGTCCTGCCTGGTTGCGCTGACACAGGTCAGGTGCGCCGCCGCGCGCAGGCCCGTCTCAGCCGCGATCCGGCGCACAGTGTCGTGCGTGCGCTCGCGCGTCGAGCCGCCGGCGCCATAGGTGACGGACACAAAGTCCGGCGCCATCGGCTCCAGCCGCTTGATCGTGTCCCAGAGCCGTGCGGACATGCCCTCGCTCTTCGGGGGGAAGAACTCGAACGAGACGCGCAGCGGCTCGGCATTCCGGTCGGTCTGTGTCAGTGTACGGATCATGCCGCTCTTGCCCTGGAAAGGGCGGGCTTGGTGGCCCGCCAGATGTTGACGGTAAGCCCCGGCGCGCCGGGGGTCGGCGGATCGAACGAGCGCGGCGCCTCTAAGGTGAGGCCAGCCTGCGCGGCCCAGTCAGTCAGCGCGTCATGGCGCACGCCAAGCCGGCGGTGGCCATGTTCGGCGCGCAGGAATTCAAGATCATGCGGCGCAAAATCGATCACCAGCAGGCGGCCGCCCGGCATCAGCACCCGCGCCGCCTCGGCGATCGCGTCGCCGGGCGTATCGAGATAATGCAGCACCTGGTGCACAATCAGGAGATCCGCCGAGGCATCCTCGAACGGCGCCGCCGTCACGTCGCCGAACCGCACCCGGCTGTTGCTGACACCCGCGCGCTCCAGATTGGCGCGGGCCACGGTCAGCATCCGGTGGCTGAAATCGATGCCTTCGGACTCGGCCGCGCGGCCGGAGAACAGCAGCAGCATGCGCCCCGTCCCGGTTCCGAAATCCACCACGCGGCGGTAAGGCCCAGGCCCGGCAAGGTCGAGCAGCGCCGCCTCGATGGCGTCGTTGGGAAAATGCAGCGCGCGCAGGCTATCCCAGGTTTCGGCAATACTGGAGAAATAGGCCTCAGCCGATGCGGCCCGCGCGGCAATCACTTCGCGCAGCTTGTCCCGGTCTTGCCGGAATTCCGGCGCATCAGGGCGTGTCTGCGAAAACAGCTGGTCCAGGAAAGCGGCGCCCGCGCCGGATCTGGCGGCGCGGTAGAAGACAAAGGCGCCTTCCGGCAACCGCTCGGCGAGGCCCGCTTCGGACAGGTTCTTCAGGTGGTGCGACAGCCGCGGCTGGCTCTGACCCAGCACCTGTACCAGTTCGCCCACCGACAGGTCGTTCTCCCGCAACAGCGCAAGCAGGCGCAGCCGCGTCGGCTCGCCCGCTGCTTTGAGCTTTTCGAGGAGATCATCGAAAGTGGTCATTACGGAAGCATATAAACAATCATTTATATGATTTGGCAATATAGTTCTGGCCGTATGACCGGTCAGGCATTCTCAATAGTTTGGCGCCAGATATGATGCCGAATGCCCCGTGCTCACCCGTTGAAGCTTTTGCCCCCAGTCTCCATCTGTCAGCCGTATTCGCAGGAAAGCCTCTCATGAAACTGCACGCCGGCGCCGCCGCGGCCTTACTCGCCCTCACGGCCTGCGCGACCGCTCCGGCCGCACCGGGAGACATTGCGGACCCGTATGAAGGCTTCAACCGGCAGATGTTCGCCTTCAATAACGGGGTCGACAGATACGCGATCAGCCCCGCGGCCATGGTCTACAAGACGGTGACGCCCGGGTTTGCGCGCGACCGCGCCGGAGATTTCCTGCGCAACCTGCGCGCCCCGGTCATCCTCGCCAACGACGTGCTGCAATACGAACCGTCGCGGGCCGGAAACACCGTCGCCCGCTTCACGATCAACTCCACACTCGGCCTGCTCGGCTTCTGGGACGCGGCCGGTCATTTCGGGATCGGGCACCATTCTGAAGATTTCGGCCAGACGCTTGCCGTCTGGGGCGTCGAAAGCGGGCCCTTCCTCGTGATGCCGATCCTCGGCCCCACGACGCCGCGCGATCTGGTCGGCACGGGTGTGGACCGCGCCCTCGATCCCCTGACCTGGACCGAGATCGGCCATGACGAGGACACCGACCTTGCGGTGCGCGCCGGCATGGGGATGATCGGCGCCCTGAATGCCCGTGTCCGGTTTGATGACCAGATCGACACCCTCAATGCGCAGCCGGAACCCTATGTAGCCCTCCGGCGTCTTTATTCATCCCAGCGTCAGGCAGCGATTGCGAATGGCAGGGTCAATGAGGCGGAAGCGTACGAAGATCTCCCAGATTTCGACGAATTTGAAGATTAAGTACCTGCCGCCGGAAAGAGGAGACTTCTTGTGAAACACCTGATCCGTTCAGCGCTTGCCGCTTCGGTCCTCCTGGCCGGCGCGATGCCCGCCTTTGCGGACGCGCGCACCGAGGCCTATGTCCAGAAGAATGCCAGCGACGTGCTGAAGTCGCTCAACAACCCGGACCTCTCGGCGGCCCAGCGCACCGCGGCGTTCAGCGGCTACATGGACAAGTTCACCAATCTCGATGCCGTGTCCAACTTCGTTATCGGCAAGTACAGCCGCCGGTTCACCGAGGCGGAGCTCACCCGGTACCGCAAGGCGTTCCGCGCTTATGCGCTGGCCGTCTATGAATACCAGCTGGATGCCTACCGCGGCGAAGCGGTGGTGGTGAAGAATTCGGTCGACCGTTCGGAAACCGACTCGATCGTCAACACGGTGATCAGGCGCCAGGATGGCAAGGACATGGATGTCCGCTGGCGCGTGCAGGGCAAGGAAGGCAACTACCAGGTCGTCGACGTGGCCCTCAACCTTGATGGCAACCTGATCTGGCTGGCCATCGAACAGCGCGCCCAGTTCATCGCCCTGCTCGACAACAATAACGGCTCTGCCGACAAACTGATCCGGAAGATCGACTCGATGACGGCCGACCTGAAAAACAAGACCCGCAGCTGACGCGCCTTGCTTCGCAGCCGTTAGGGCGCCCTGACCCGATGGGTCAGGGCGTTGCTATTTCCGGCAGGCTGTAGGCGACCGGGGCGCCAGGCCCCAGGTCGATCCCGAGGTAGAACCACGCAACCGTCAGCGCGATGCCGGAAATCAGCAGCCACACCGAGTAGGGCAGCATCAGGGCCGTCAGGCTGCCAAGCCCGAACCCTTTCTGCCAGCGCTGGGCGAAGATCAGGATCAGCGGAAAGTAGGGCATCAGCGGCGTGATGATGTTGGTGGCGCCGTCGCCGACGCGGTAGGCGGCCGTTGCTCCTTCCGGGCTGATGCCGAGCAGCATCAGCATCGGCACCAGGACCGGCGCCAGCAGGGCCCACTTGGCGCTGGCCGAGCCGACGAAGAGGTTCAGGAAGCCGGTGAAGAACACGATCAGACCGAGCACGACCGGCAGGGGGAGCCCGCTCGATTCGATCGCCCCGGCACCGTGCACCGCGCCGATCAGGCCG
>CALGEF010000070.1 GCA_937881755.1 uncultured Acidobacteriota bacterium | reverse complement strand
TGAGGGATGAGGAGGTACTGGCCGCGGACCGTGTCGTAAACATTCTGCGTGACCTGCGCGATGACCGTGCCCGGAAGGTCAGAATTTATACCGGTGATCAGGCTGGCCGGGATCAGCGCGCCCGCCACCAGCTGGTAGGGCGAGACAGGGTCTTCGATCCGGTTCGGGTTCCGGATGTCGCCCGGGAGGGACCCCGCGAACGCGGACTTGCGGTCCTGGAGGTTCGGATCGGCCTGTTCCTTTCCTGCGGCCGCGAGTGCCTGCGGCGTCCGGCTGAGGGCGAGGAGCTCGGAGGTAAATGACGCGGCCGGGTTTGCCGGGGCCTGGTCTGCTGAAGCCCCTGAGGCTGCCGGTTGACGCGCATCGAGCCGGAAGAAGAGCGGCGCGCGGGCGGCGTCCTCGGCGAGCGCGGCTTCCTTCAGGCGGCGGGCGCGCTCGGCCTCTGACATAGCGTTCGGACGGAAGTCCGTTTCAAACTCTGTCTGATAGTCTGCTTCGATCCCGTAGCTGCGCTCGGTCTCGAGGATCGTCGATCCGAGGTCGCCCGGCATCGGGGGCCCAAGCTTCGGGATCCCCGGCGCGTCATAGCTCGCAGCCAAAGCGGAAAGGCCGATCGGCTTTCTTGTGCTGCCTTCCGTGTAGAGTTCCTTTGCCTCGGCGGGCTCATTCAGCTTCGGCGGCGCGAGCGCGATGCTGGTCGCCGCGAACAGGCCGATCGCGCCGAGGCCGGCCCCCGCAATCAGCACCTTGCGATTGATCCGGGAGACGCTGCGCGGCTTCTGCCGGATCTGCAGCGCTTTTGCATGCGCATCGAACGTCCTGGGCTCGGTCATCGCCTCAGCCTCCGAACAGGCTGGACTTGGGCTTTGCCGCAGCCTTCGTGATGCGCACTTTTGTCTGGGGACTGGTTCCGAGCCGGAGCTCTGCCGCTTCGAACAGCCGGTCGACAATGTACCAGCTGCCCCGGACCCTGTAATTTACGAGTTCGGCCCTGCCGCCGGTGCCCGTCACGAACAGCGGCGGCATGTCGGCGGATTGAGTGCCCTCCGGCATCTGGATGAATACCTGCCTGCCATCATCGAACACGCGCACCGGCGTCCAGACGGGCCTGTCGCCAGACACCCGGTAGCCGAAGTTCAGGTTGTCGATATCGAGCCCCTGGCCGATGGAGGCCGCATCAGCGTTCGCGGCGACCAGGTTGCGCGCGGCCATGCCGGCGAGCTCATCCTGCGGGTAGCGCCAGGAGAGGGCGGCCATGTAACTTCCAGCGGTCGACTCCAGTTCCAGATGATAGGTGCGCCGGTCTGTGGCGATCATCAGGTTGGTTCGGATATTCGGATTGACCGGCTTGACGAGGACATGGGCGCGGGAACTTGCGCCTGATCCTGAGGCGGTGTCACCGACCACCCAGCGGACCGTGTCACCGGCAGAGACCGAGACGAGGTTCTCGCCCGGCTGCAGCGCAATGTCTGACACCTGGCCCGGGCTCGCATAGAGCCGGTAGAGCGCGCCTTCCGTATAAGGATAGACCTGCACGGCGTTCACAAACCCGTCGAGCGAGGGCTCGATCAGGGCGCCGGAGCGGCCTTCCTCGATCGCTTTGCCCGGGGCGAGCGGTTTGGCTGCCTTTGCAGATTTCGGGTCGATGGGTTTCATCTGGCCGGGGAGCGGCAGCGGGATCGCGGTTTCGACAATCTCCACGCGCCCGGGCTTCGGGTCCTCTGCGGGGATCGCCGCGATGAACCTTGCCTCGTCGAACAGGGGCTGCGGATCGGGCGGGGTCACGCAGGCGGCGAGCGCCGCAAGCGAAGATGTGAGAAGCAGGTGGCGGATCATTTTCTGTCTCCTGTGACGAGGTCTTCCGCCCAGCTGAGCGAGGCGATGTAGAGGCCGAGGGGATTGGTGCGCAGGCGCGCGGCGTCGCGCGGCGGCTGCATCACGACGCTGAACATGCCGGTGAACCGTTTGGCTTGGCGCAGCGCGCCCTGCTCATAGGTCTTCTCGATCCAGCGGGCCTGGAAGGACTTGTCCGACACCCGCACGACACTGACGACTTCCACCGTGCGCGAGCGGCGCCCCACATCCGCAAACGGATCATTGGCCTCGGCTTCGGCGCTGAGCGTCGTCGCCGCCTGGGCGGTCACGAACTCATAGGCGCGCAGCCAGTTGCCGCGCACCACGACCGGATCTGTGGAAAGGCCGCGGACGTCCGATATGAACCCCGCAAGGTGATGCGCGATCTGCGCGTCCGATGGCGAATAGGGCGCGGTCGCCGGGCCAATGGCTTTGGCCGCGCCCGTCTCATCGACTTCGACGATATAGGGCGTGACCGTCGACTGGAGGCTCCGCCAGATCAGCGCGCCGGAGGTGGCTGTTCCCCGTCAGCGACTGTGAGACAGATCGGCAAAATTGCTTAAGGAGGATTT
>CALGEF010000069.1 GCA_937881755.1 uncultured Acidobacteriota bacterium | reverse complement strand
AGATCAGTAAACGACGCGAAACGAGAGAGCACCATATGGGTGCCCCATAGCGTGTCACCAAACCCCACCTTGGACGCCACAACGTGCGAATCGACGAGCTTGGTCCCCTTCTCGAAAAACAAGCCAACGACCAAAACCCTGATCAGGCGAAGGAACAGGTTCACGAGGATTCTCCTGTTAGGGGGCTAAAGGGGCTATTTGGTTGCGGAAACGGCCACATAAGGCAGTTCACCTTCAGACCAGACGCTCTTTTCATCATTGGTTTCTGGCTCGGGATGCAGCCTGCTTGCACCGGCGGCCAGGTGGCTGGCTCATTTCCATTCTTCCGAACCTGATTTACGTTTCCGGTCTGCCCATCTGTGGGCTTCGTCCAGGGTCTCTGCCACGCCGACGAACTCACGTCCGCAACCATCGTATTTCAGATATGCGTTGCACCTACAAACCCCCAACGATATCTGTTCATTCTCCCGTAGCAGTACTCTCACGCAAGTGCTGCGTCAGCAGGATAAGTAGCAACCCGGACGAATGAACTATCTGCAACGTCGGCTGTCAATTACCTCCGGGAGGAGCAGATCCTGAGGCTAAAGCAGCATCTCCTCGAGGTGGTCTTTCGACGACAAGCAAATCGTTGCCGAACGAAACCCCTGTATTCGCCGGTCCAAACCCCATCAAAGCATCCTTATGAGTTTGCGCAGTGTTGGAGCTCGCCTCGCCAGAATTTAAGACCGAGCCTACCCAACTAGAAATGGCGCCCCCTGGCGAACCAAAAACTTCCTCGTTCACGCTATCCCGCGCACCTTTGAGAATCGCTCCATCAGCCATGGGGATTGGAGATGCACCGCCGTTTGAGGCAGCCAATCCCTCGTTCACAGTCGCGACAACCGCGGCCCCATCCCCCATCAAAGCTGCCAGGTTACGTCCGGGATTGCCGATATCCGTAACAATTTCAGGATTGACCCGGTTTGAGCCGCTCTCAACGATTTTATCCGTCCTCCACGCGGAATCTACTCCCTTCCCGTCATACCCAGCCGCCGCCAAAGCAGCCGAACCGTCCACCGACACAGAGTTCATATCCGACACAGGATACTGTTCCTGCACCGGCTGAACCCAGTTATCATCGACGAAGCGATCGACTAGTGACTGAAACCCCGCACGATCAGAAGAGAACATTTTGGACAGATCCGCTGCATAATCGTAGCGCGCATCATTTCGATACCCTGGAACCGGCTCCTGCTCCCCGTACCATTGAAGAAAAGCTGTATCGAGCGGTGTGGTGGTGTTGACCGAACCATTTCTGAACTGCTCCGCCAACTGACTGGACGCTTGCGATCGTTGCATGTGCGACTGCGCTTCCGAAGTGAGCCGCTTCGACTGCTGATAGTTTTCGTTCAGGCCTCGAAGCTCCGTCTCGGATTGTCCCGTCCTGTTCGCTAAGTCCAGTCCTTCAGTATACCTCAACACCTCGGCAACCGAGCGCGACATTTCATCACCCAACGAAGAAGACGTATTCTGACCGCTTGTGGCAGCTGTCGCATCCTGCCAAACGCCACTCGTGGAGGCCCCTAAACTTCCGGACGCCTTCGTCATAGCCGAAGCGCGGCCCGGCAGCAGCGCTTCTAACAATCCCGGCACCTTTAATCCGGCCGTCATTTCGACGCCGACTCTTGATTCAGCAGTCAACTGACCGCTAGTTGAGTAACGAGACGACGTATCTACGCCGGCCTGGTACATCTCCCGCAACGCCCTGACATTTGCGAAATTCTGATTCACCTGGGAGTCGTTAGCGTACGCGAAGGTACTTCCAGACTCGAGACTGGCAAACGACGTGTCCGACATCTGCAACAGCGATAAAATGGAACTTTCATACGCAGAGGACGCTTGAATGCTTTTACTCTGACCCAAGCGCGCCTCAGTCTGAGCCGACGCGCTCAATCGTCCGCCTGCAGATTGTGAGATCGTGAGCGAACTGAACATCCGATCAGCAGCGTCGGTGCTATTGATGATCTGGCGACCTCCACCGTTCCAAGTTGACACCGAACCGTCCTGAAGACGCATGGCGAACTGTCCCTGATCGTTCATCGTATTCGTGTCATACTTGTTCCCGGTCATCATGTTATACGAGTGCCGGTCGAACTCAGAAGTGCCAATCGACATGTTTCCGGTTGAGACCTCCCGAGCCACATCCGTCGCCCCTGCTCTAACAGACGCCAGCAAACTCTCGCTCTGCTGAGCGACACGGTTTACGCCCGTCGTCAACGCCGCCGCTATCACCGGAATAAGCATCGTCAACCAACCCGCAATCGAACCGATATCCAGTGAAGCCTGAGCGATTGCGTCCATGTTGAAGAGAGTCAGCGACGACGAGGACGCGCCACTATCAATGTTGAACGCTGCCGCCCGGGTTTGGGTTACCGATCCAGACACCATGATCTTATTCAGGATCACGAAAAGCGGACCCCACACCTGAAGGAAGACGAACCCGCTGAAGTATCCCTGGATGATGCTTGGACCAGTTTTCGGGAGCAACATAAACGGCAATAACATGGGGAACGATGCGTAGAATATGAGCTCCAATACCACCTTGAGGTATGGGATCCACTTATGAGCAAGCTGGGCTGTGAACAGATTCGTATTCCGGGTCTGCAACGTACTTCGGGCTTCCGCATACGCACTCAACTCCGACCCTGCCTCCGCCGAAAAAGTCGCAAGACCGTCCCTCATCGAGTTGATCATCATAGCCTGTATGAAGATCTCTTGCGCATTGCGAGACGCATTCAAAAGAAGTGCGTGGGCGCCTGCTGCACTTGTATCAATAGAAGCAAGCACAACTGCATCCGCTAAGTTGGGACGCAGCTGGCGGCCGGTTGAGGCGCATGGCAAAACTCCGGATCGTGTCTCCGGCCTGCATGCCAGCCTGCCAGCCGGCCATCAAGGCTCACCTTTCGGAGGCCTGCGGATGGCAGCGCAGAAGCCGCAGGCGGCCGATGCGTTCAGACCGGCGTGGTCTCCGGATCGGCGAGGGACACAGCAACACTCTGGGCCAGCAGGGTGGCTGCGCCAAAGATCGTCATGAAGCTGATATCGGTCGCGTCCCGTCCCACGGCAATGCGCACGAGGCTTTCCTCGGCAGACAGGCGGGTCGGATCGATCAGGTGCCAGCCATTCTCGAGCCAGACTTCGACGACCGCGTGGAAATCCGGCGGTTGGATCCCCGGCGCATAGGCCGACACCATCCGCGCCGGAATGCCGACCGCACGGCAGAAGCTGATCAGCGTATGGGCGAAATCCCGGCAGACGCCGCGGCGCATCAGGAACGTATCCGTCGCCGTCGTCGTCGCATCGCTGACGCCGGGGGCGTAGTCGAAATTCTCGCAGATCCAGTCCGCCATCTCCAGCACCTGGCTGCCGCCCTGCGCGCCGGAGGAGAACTGGGTCTCGGCAAACGGCGCCAGCCGGTCGGATTCGCAATAGCGGCTCGGCATCAGGTAGGTGATCACCTCATGCGGCAGGTCCCGCCGCGGCGGCACATAAAGACCCTCGATGTTGACATGCCCGCGCGTAACATCGACCAGCGCCTGGTATCGGATGTTCACATCGCCGACTGCCGTCGTCCACTGCCGCCGGCCCATCAGCTCCGGGCCATCCGCGAGCGCCAGCGGACCCGTCGGCGAGAGTGTCAGCTGATCGGAAACGATGACCTGATCCTGCGCCCGGATCGCCTCCAGCGCCAGCACGACATCAGCAGGCTGGGCAAAGTGGTAGGAGAGTGAAGCGTCGATCTTCACACGCATGGGAACGGTCCTGATTTTCGGATTGGGTCGACCTGGAGTCGGGATTTGCTGCACAATAATGCCCAGCGCGCATGTTGGTTACCTGACACGCAAGAATAAATCCTGAATATCTGCGCGGGCAGTGCAGCCTCAGCCGTTGGGGTTCCAGTCTTCCCGCCCTTGCCGGATGCGGGTGATCAAAACGCTGCCGTCAAGCTCCACTGCATAGAAGATGATGTGAGCACCGAAAGTCCGCATCCGCTGACTCATATCCAGGTCAGCTCTCTCAGGACCCGATATGGGAAACTCGGCAAGTTGCAGGAATGCCCGTTCAAATCCGTCAACATAGTCGACCGCCTGACCGGGTCCAAACCGCTGGATACCTTGCTCAAGAATGTTCAGCAGGTCAGCCGCTGCAGCACGCGAAACGCGAAAGCTCACAGCCCGCCTTTCTTCTTGATGCTCTCGAAGAACGCGGAGATGTCATCGACCTCGATGAAGCCGCTTGCATATCCCTCTGCGATTTTCTCGTTCAGCGCCGCAATCTTCTCCTGCTTGATCTGCTCGCGGCGGATCAGGTCGCGGATCAGGTCAGAGGAGTTGGCATACCTGCCATCCGCAGATTGCGCCTCGACCCAGGCTTTCATCTGGTCCGGCAGGGAGATGTTCATCGTGGCCATGGCGGTGCTCCTTTGGAAGGAGAATTGCATTTATGGCAAAGTTTGTCAACAATGCCGGCCGCGCCTGTTCCTGCAGGTCCGTTTCCAATACAGATCTGCGGCGCGTTTCCGGGGATGGGAGATGGCAACCATCAAGTTTCCCGAAGAGTTGGTCCCGGTTGTTCGCCAGGCGTGCATAGAACCAGTCCCGGATGGGACGCGGCACGAAGCAAAAAAACGCCGATCAACCGCACCGGCGCGCCTACCCCCTGCGACATGGCGAAAACAGCGTCAGTTAGGAGGTCTGACTTCCCGTCCTCGACAAAGATAAACGTGTGCGGATTGCCCGGATCGACCCCGTTTAAGTGAGCGGTCCGCCGCTCCGCTCACCTGATCACAACAAACCCGATCAGGGGATCTGAACGATCATGCCTCAGGACGTCGCGCACGGCGCATGAACAGAGCACGCATTCGCGGTCATAAACACATGCCGCCAACATGGTCATGAGGAGGAAACATGCCCGCCATCAGAGACAGGGAAGATATTGCGGCAGCCAACCGCACCGGTCTTTCGACCGGTGCGGGTCCACTTGCCAGGTCAGGTATCCAGGAAGCTTCTCAGTTTTCTTGACCGGCTCGGGTGCTTCAGCTTGCGCAGGGCCTTGGCTTCGATCTGGCGGATGCGTTCGCGGGTAACCGAGAATTGCTGGCCAACTTCTTCAAGCGTGTGGTCGGTGTTCATGCCGATGCCGAAACGCATGCGCAGGACGCGTTCCTCGCGCGGGGTGAGCGAGGCGAGCACGCGGGTGGTTGTCTCGCGCAGGTTCGACTGAATGGCGGCGTCCACCGGAAGCAGCGCCATCTTGTCCTCGATGAAGTCGCCGAGGTTTGAATCCTCGTCGTCGCCAATCGGGGTTTCCAGCGAGATCGGCTCTTTCGCGATCTTGAGGACCTTGCGGATCTTCTCGAGCGGCAGGCCGAGCTTCTCGGCCAGCTCTTCCGGGGTCGGCTCGCGGCCGATCTCGTGCAGCATCTGGCGCTGTGTACGGATGATCTTGTTGATCGTCTCGATCATGTGCACGGGGATTCGGATCGTACGGGCCTGGTCCGCTATGGACCGGGTGATCGCCTGACGGATCCACCAGGTGGCATAGGTCGAGAACTTGTAGCCACGGCGGTATTCGAATTTATCCACGGCTTTCATCAGGCCGATGTTGCCTTCCTGGATGAGATCCAGGAATTGCAGGCCGCGGTTGGTGTATTTCTTGGCAATCGAGATGACGAGACGGAGGTTGGCTTCCACCATCTCCTTCTTCGCGATGCGGGCTTCACGTTCGCCCTTCTGCACGGTTTGCACGATCCGGCGGAAGTCGTCGATCGGGATACCGATCTCGGTGGCGATCTCGGTAATCTCGGCACGGACGATTTCGATTTCGCCGCCCTTGCCGTCGATCAGGCGTTTCCACTTGGCCGAAAGCGCACGCACACGCTCGGACCAGTTGGGCTCAAGCTCGCGGCCGATATAGTTCTCGAGGAATTCCTTGCGCGGCACGGCGTGTGCATCCGCAAGACGCATCAACTTGCCTTCAAGGCCCATCAGCTTCTTGTTGATCGCATACAGCTGCTCGACCAGCGCCTCGATACGGGCATTATTGATGTGGATCGTCTTGAGGTTCTCAACGATCAGCAGCGACAGCTCGTCATACTCTGTCTGCGCCTTCGGCGTCAGGACCTTGCCTTCGAGGCGGCGGCCGACAAGGCGGTCCTGAAGCTTGCGGAAGCGGCCAAATGATTCTGCGATCTCGCCCAGCTTGGCGAGCACGCCTTCGCGCAGTTCGCCTTCCATCGCCGACATCGACATGGCGGCCGCGTCGTCTTCCTCTTCCTCTTCCTGCTGTTGCTGGCGCAGGCGTTCGGCTTCGACTTCGTCGATCTCTTCCTGGCTCTGGCGCTTGCCCTTGCCTTTCGCGAGGGCGACCGGCTCGGGCGGCTTCTCCTCGATCACCTTCGGTTCCGGAGGCGGGTTTTCCGCGCCGTAGGTGGCTTCAAGGTCGATGAGGTCGCGCAGGAGGATGCGCTCGTTCATCAACTCGTCGCGCCAGACCATCATGGCTTCGAATGTCAGCGGGCTTTCGCACAGGCCGCGGATCATCGCGTCGCGGCCGGCCTCGATACGTTTCGCGATCGCGATCTCGCCCTCACGGGAGAGGAGTTCCACGGCGCCCATTTCGCGCAGGTACATGCGTACCGGGTCGTCGGTACGGTCAGAGCCGCGCGCGTTGCCTTTCTTGGCGAGGACTTTCTTGTCCTCGAGCTTGGTCAGGGCCTTTCCCTGCTCTTCGGCTTCTTCCTCGGTCTCGACAACGGCAATACCCATCTCGGAGATCTGGGACATCACGTCCTCAATCTGATCCGAGCTCATGTCCGAATCCGGGAGCAGCTGGTTGATTTCATCATGGGTGATGAAGCCGCGCTTCTGGGCGCGCTTCAGAACCTTTTTGACGTCTGTCGCATTGAAATCGACAAGACCCGCTTCGGTCTCTTTCTCGTCTTCGCCCTCGCCGTCGCCGGCCGTGTTTTTTTTCTTTTTGGTGGCTATCGCCATAGTCCGGTTTCTCCCTGGCGAAGGTGGCCGCCTGTTGCCGCCCCACGCCTTTTGCCAATCGCCCTGCCGTCAGCTGTCGCTGCGTTTGCCTGCTGCCTCGTTCATGCGGGCTTTGAGGGCCCGTCGCTCCGCGACCATTTGGTGCCTGCGCCGCCAACCTGAAGGCGACGTCGAAGCCCCCCCGCTCGCATCATCCATGCCAGAGCCGAGGTTTTCCTGGCCGGGACGCCCGGCTGCCACATACTGCTCGAGGGCGATCAGCCACTCCCGTGCCTCGGGCCCATCGGCCGCTATCTGAGACGTTACGGGATAATCTTTGAGCAAACTGGCAGCACGCATGAACCCAGTTTGTGCTAAATGGGCGGTCAATACCGCCCGGTCAATAGGCTTTCCCGCATTTGCGAAGTCGAGAAGCACATCGCGGATTTTGACCACGTCCGCGTCGGCCAGCGCGCAGGCCGCAAGCGTTTCGGCGCCGATGGCCAGCAGGTAGGGGCTGTCGATCGCCATGGCGAGTGTGCCGAGACCGCGCAGCTTGGCCGGCGCCCCTTTCTTGAGTTCGGTCTGCGCCGGCTCGCCTTCGAGGAGAGTCTGCCCCGATCCGGGCCGGCCCTTCCTGTAGCTGGCACTACGCTTTGCGTCGCGCAGGGCCCACATATGGTCGCGCAGCCTG
>CALGEF010000068.1 GCA_937881755.1 uncultured Acidobacteriota bacterium | reverse complement strand
TCGCTTGAAGACTATATCGAGCATGCCTTCCGCTCCTATTTCAGCTTCATCGCCCGGGAAAACGAGGAAGCCATCAAGGCCGGCGCGCCCCACCTGGCGCTGATGGGCGTGCGCGTCGATACGCCGGAAATGCTGGCGGTGGCCGGGGAGGTCCGTGCGGACCTCGAGCAGACGCTCGCCGGCGAGACCGCCGCCGGGCTCGACCTCGAATATCTCACAGCGGCCGCCATCGGCATCGCCCGCGAGATGGGCGACTACATGCTGCAACGCCGGCCCGTGGATGTTGAGGGCGCAACGCGCTTTGCCTCCGGCCTGGTGCTGGCCGGCGGGCGCGCGATGATGGGGCGCTAGTTTCGCGCGCGCTACTCTCTCACCCGGCGACACCTCTTGGCGTGCCCGGCAAAGCGGACCATCATCTCCAGCACATGAACACAAGGAACTTCCCGCCATGAGCCTGCAGCGCATCCTCGCCAAGACGTTTGCCAGCCTGCCCGGCAACCTGATTGTCAGACTGGCGGGCGGCGCGCCGGTCACTATCAATGGCCGCACACTGGAGCCGCAGCTGCAGTTGATCGCCTGGAACGGGCGGGCGGCGCCGCCGATGTCCTCGCTTCCGGCAGAGGCCGTTCAGGCAGGTGTCAAGGCGCAGCTCGCGTTGCTCGCCGATGTGACGGGCGAGGGCGCAGGATCATCCAGCGAGACTATTCCTGGTCCGGACGGTAATGCCATTCCGGCGCGGCTTTACCGGCCCGCCTCGCAGGACCCGCGCCATCCGCTGATCGTGTATTTCCACATGGGCGGCGGCGTGATCGGCGATCTCGATACCTGCCATGCCTGGTGCGCGATTCTGGCGCAGGGCGCGCAGGCGCCGGTCCTGTCGGTCGACTACCGTCTGGCGCCGCAGCACGTGTTCCCGGCGGGGCTGAATGATTGCCTCGCGGCGTACAAGTGGGGCCTTGCCAATGCGCATCGGTTTGGCGCGCCGGCCGGCAAGGCTGCCGTAGGCGGTGATTCCATGGGCGGGAACTTTTCGGCGATCATCAGCCAGCAGATGAAACGCGAAGGCGGGCCTATGCCGGCGCTGCAATTGCTGATCTATCCTGCCATCGACATCTCGAAACACTACCCCTCCAGGACTGCCTTCGCGCAAACCTTCTCACTGAGCCAGGACACGATGGACTGGTTCATGAAACAATACCTGCCCGAAGGCACGGACCACCGGGATCTGCGCGTCTCTCCCGGACAGGAGGCGGACCTGTCGGGCCTGCCGCCGGCAGTAGTGATCACGGCGGGGCATGATCCGCTGTCTGATGAAGGCGATGAGTATGCCGCGCGCCTCAGGGCGGCCGGCGTGCCAGTGGTTCACAAGCGCTATGATAGCCTCGCGCATGCCTTCACGGCGTTCACGTTCATCTCGCCCGGCGCGCGGGCGGCCTGCCGCGAGATGGCGGAAATGGTGCACGACATCTTCGCAAAGGCCGCCCGGGTCTGCGCATGAAGGCGCTCGTTTGCCGGGAGCTGCTGGCGGATTATGCGGGGGTCGGGCTGGAAGAGCAGGCCTTGCCGGAGCCGGGCGCCGGAGAGGTGCGGGTCCGGATCAAGGCGGCCAGCCTGAACTTCCCGGACCTGTTGATGACCGAAGGCAAATACCAGCTGAAGCCGGAGCTGCCCTTCGTGCTGGGCATGGAGTTTGCGGGCATCGTGGACGCGCTCGGCGCCGGCGTCAGCGGATTTGCGCCAGGCGACGCGGTGGCGGGCGGCAACCGGATCGGCGCCTTCTCGGAATACGCCGTGGTGCCAGCAGCGGCGCTGCGCAAGAAGCCCGAAGCGATCAGTTTTGCCGCGGCGGCGTCCTATGGCGCAGCTTACCTTACGGCCTATGTAGCACTGGTGCGGCGGGGCAATCTGCAGCCCGGCGAGACCCTGCTCGTGCACGGCGCCAGCGGCGGTGTGGGCCTTGCGGCAGTGGATGTCGGGCGCCTGCTTGGCGCACATGTAATCGCAACCTCGGCCTCGCAAGCCAAGCGCCACATCCTGACAGAATACGGCGCCGATCATGTACTGCCGGATGCCGGCTTCCGCGAACGGGTAAAGGAACTCACCGGCGGACGCGGCGCAGACGTGATCTACGATCCGGTCGGCGGCGATGTCTTCGACGAGAGCGTGCGCTGCATCGCGTTTGACGGGCGGCTGCTGATCATTGGCTTCACGTCCGGGCGCATACCGTCCGTGAACGTCAACATGCCATTGATCAAAGGCTTCTCGGTCGTCGGCGTGCGGGCCGGTGAGTATGGCCGCCAGTTCCCGGACAGGGGCCGCGAAAACATGGCGGCGATCTGGAAATGGGCGGAGGAGGGCAAGGTGCGCCCCCGCATCCATGCCGAAGTGCCGCTGACCGATTGGCGGCGCGCCTTCGAGATGATGCGCAGCCGCGAAGTGGTGGGCAAGGTTGCGATCGTGATGTGATCAGAGCCGGTAGTTGATCGACTTCGACGCGTCGCAAAACTGTTCCAGTTCGCCAAGCGCGATCCGCTCCATCAGCGGAACGAACCGGTCGATCCCGGCGCCCTGGTCGATGCTGTCGACGACGCGGGCAATATCTTCGCGGTAGCGTGCGAACCGCGCGGACGACGGGTCGGTCAGAGAGGCGTTGTCCAGAACGAGCTTGGACAGGCTGGCGACGAAGGCGGAAATCGCAAGGAAATCCACCCATTCACCGATCCGCATGTCCGGGATGACCTTCGTCATCAATGACAGGAGCACGAGGCAGGCGCCCGCAAAATAGATGAAGTCCGCCGCCGAATGGAAAAATCGCCGGTTCCCGCGCAGGCGGTGCAGCTCGCGCATCGCAAACCGGTCCTGATACTGGATGCGCAATTCGCGAAAGGCCGTCGTCGCTTCCCGGATGATGGCGGGATCGCCCTGAAACTCCGGCGGCTCGCGATCCGTAACGATCCGCTCCGGGACGAAATTCTCGAAGATAGCGATGCCGACATTCAGCTCGCTCTCCAGCCGGCTGAGTTCAATGCGGGAAAAAGCTGAAACAGCCGCCGCGAGTTCCGCTTCGGTGCGCGCCCCTGCCGCAAGCGCATACGCCTGGAATTTCACGGAGCGCAGCCGCTCGCATGCAAACCGGTTGACCAGCCACTTGCTGCGCACTTTGGCTGCCAGCATGAACACCTGACTTAAGATGCCCAGCAACGCCGCTCCCGCCATCGCCAGGCTGACGATGGGAGGCGAGAGCGTCCTGAACAGTAGCGCTTCGGCAATGGTATAGACCGCACTGGCGCTGATAAGTATTACCGAAACAAGGCCGAGGCGATGGTAAAGCCGCTTGGCGGCGACGGATTTTGCCTCGTGGTCCAGGAAGGCGGCATCGACCGGTTCATTGGTCAGCAGCGGGCCGATGGATTTGAACCGTGCGCGCAGTTCGGAACCCGGGAACAGGTCACGGTTCGGATTTTCCATACGACTTCCCCCGCCAGGCCCGCTGCGCCCGTCCGCGAGGAAGCGCAGCCGCGCCCTGCTTATACGGTTCGCTTGGCCTTGTCCTGCGCGTTTGTGGCCTCGATGGCCGAGCGGGCGGCGGCCCATTGTTCGTCGCCCCAGCTGGTCAGCATGGCGAAGTTGCCGCCGGAGGCGTTGTACATCGCCCCGTCGATGGCGATGGTCTGGCCGTTGATATAGTCGGCGCCGGGCGCCATCAGCAGGACGGCAAGGTTGACGAGCTCGTGCATCTCGCCGACGCGGCCCATGGGGTTGGCTACGCCCCGTTCCATCCGCTCGGCGCCGTCCGCGTCAGGTGAGAGGCGTTTCGACATGCCTTCGGTCGGGAAGGGGCCGGGCGCAATGGCGTTGAAGCGCAGGCCGTAGCGGCCCCACTCGACGGCAAGGCTTTGCGTCATCGTGTTGACAGCGGCTTTCGACATGGCGGAGGGCACGACGAACGGGCCGCCATTCCAGACCCAGGTGGTGAGGATCGAGATGACGTTGCCGCGCGTCTTGCCGGAGATCCAGCGCTTGCCGATATCCTGCGTCATGTAGAACGAGCCGCGGAAGACGATATTGGAGATCGCGTCGAAGCCGCGGATCGAGAGGTCCTCGGTGCGGCTGATGAAGTTGCCGGCGGCGTTGTTGACGAGGCCGGTCAGGGGGCCGTGCTTGGCCCAGATCGAGTCGTTCATGTCGCTGATCGCTTCGGCCACGCGGATATCGCAGGCATGCGGGACGACGAGACCGCCATGCTTGCCCATCAGCTCCCTGGCGGTCTCTTCGCAGACCCCGCCGCGCCGGCCGCAGATATGAACCTCGGCGCCGAGCTTCAGGAAGCCTTCAGCCATTTCCTTGCCGAGCCCGGTGCCGCCGCCTGTGACGAGGATACGCTCACCCTTCATCAGGCCATCTTTGAACATGAGTTTCGAGGTATCCATTTGTCTCTCCCTGCGGGTCAGCCTATCTTGACGGATTATAATGCCACTTTCAGCGGAGACACCCATGAAACGAATGCTTGTTGCGGCTGCCCTCGCGTCACTGTTTGCCGGCCCGGCAGCGGCTGATCCATTCGACGTGTTTGGCACGTTCAAGCTGCCGGACGGGGACTCGCATGTGCAGATCGCCGACTGCGGCGACGGCTCGCCATGCGGGAAGATCGTGTGGATCAATGCAACGGATTTGCCTTCGGGCATGAAGCCGGCGGACGTGAAGAATCCGAAGGGCGAAAAGATTCTCGGCTACAAGCTGCTGCAGGGCTTTGCCAGGAAGGCCAAGGACTGGCGCGGCGGCAAGATTCACGATCCGATGGAACTGAAAACCTACGACTCGCGGCTGAAGCGGCTGACGGACGGCAACCTGGAAGTCAAAGGTTGCATCGGCCCGGTCTGCCAGACGCAGATCTGGAAGCCGGCGTCCTAGTGTCGGGCTTGCCATGCGCCGGGAACGGCGCATGTTGGGGTGACAGAATCCCGGGAGGAAAACATGCCTGATACCAATCGCCGCTGGCTGCTGGCAACGCGTCCGCAGGGCATGATTAAGGATAGCGACTTCGAGCTGGTCTCCGGCCCGGTGCCGGAGCCGGGCGAGGGCGAGTTCCTGGTGCGTGTGACCGACCTGTCCTTCGACCCGACGCAGCGCGGCTGGCTGGCGGCAGACACCTACCTGCCGGCGGTGAAGATCGGCGCGCCGGTTCGCGCGGGCGCCGTGGGGCAGGTGATCACGTCCAACCATCCGGGCTTCAAGCCGGGGCAGATGGTGCAGGGCACTTTCGGCTGGCAGGAATATGTGGTCACGAAAGGCATGACAGAGACGGGACCGGTCACGCTCGTTCGCGGCGGCGTCTCGCCGGAACATGCGCTCGGCGTGTTCGGCGTCACCGGCATCACGGCCTGGTTCGGGCTGACCGATGTCGGCCAGCCGAAAGCGGGCGACACGGTTCTGGTGTCAGGCGCGGCGGGGGCGACCGGGTCGGTGGTTGTCCAGATTGCCAGGGCGCTCGGCTGCAAGGTCATCGGCATAGCGGGCGGCAAGGACAAGTGCGCCTGGGTGAAAGACGTGGCGGGCGCGGATGCGTGCATCGACTACAAGTCAGAAAACGTCGCCGCGGCCATAAAGGCGCTTGCGCCGAAGGGCGTGAACGTGGTGTTCGAGAATGTCGGCGGCGAGATCCTCGAGGCAGCGCTGATGAACCTGGCGCTCCGGGCACGGATTGTCCTGTGCGGCGGAATCTCATCCTACAACGCCGAAGACCTCGCCGACATGAAAGGCATCCGGCCCTACATGCAGCTGACCGTGATGCGGGCCCGGATGGAGGGTTTCATCGTGCTCGACTATGCGCCGCGCTGGGGCGAAGGCGTGGCGGCTCTGGGCAAGCTGATCGCGGAGGGCAAGCTGAAGACGGTCGAAGATGTGCAGCACGGGTTTGAGAATTGCCCGGCGACGCTGAGGCGTCTGTTCGAAGGCAAGAATGTCGGCAAGCAGCTGCTCAAGCTGACCCCGCCGCCGCTGCCTGTCGTCTAGGTCATTTCCGGAACGGCGCGCGTACAAGGCGCCAGAGGGCCCAGATCGGCAGGACGACCACTGCGCCGGCGAAGGCCGGTTTCCAGAAACTGTCGAAGGCCCAGCCGATGGCGGTGAAGGCGCGCCGGATGATGGCCGTGACCGCGCCGCCAAGATCGAACGTGGTGCCGGTAGGTGCAAAGTCGAAGGCGAGGACGAAGAAGCCGGTGAGCGTGCTGAGGCCAAGCAGGCTGAAAGCTTGCCTGATGTTCAGGCTGAATGTGCGTCCAAGGAAGGATTTCCGGGGTGCCGGCGCCGTGCCGCTGGGCGGCGGAGGAGCGGACGCTTCGGCGGGCGCGGCGATCTCCGCAGGCGGGTTCGGCGGCGTCGTCACGGGGGGGCCGCATCCTTGGCCGTGGCGGCGTCCCGGCCGGTCGCATAGTCCAAATGCACCTGGTGCGGATAAGGAATGGAAATGCCTTCGCGGTCGAAGGAGAGCTTCACGATCCGGAGCAGGTCTGCACGGATATCCACCACATCCGATGTCGCGACCCAGGCGCGCAGGCGCAGCTTCACGCTCCAGTCCGCCAGTTCGTGGACACCCGTCCAGGTCGTGTCTTTCTGCAGGACATGTTCGTGCGCGTTGACGGTTTCCCGGAGCACCTTCAGCGCGTGATCAAGGTCGGTCTCGTAGGCGATATCGAAGAAAAGATCGAGGCGGCGCTGCGGCTCGGCGGTAAAGTTGATGAGTGGGTCGCTCCAGACCTTGTCATTGGTGATCGAGACGATCTTGTTGTCGATCTGCCGCAGCGAGGTCGTGAAGGGCGTGATGTTGGTGATCGTGCCATCAAGCCCCGCGACGCTGACATAATCCCCGATGCGAAACGGCCGGAAGATCGCGAGCATCACGCCGGCGGCAACGGATTTCAATGTGTCCTGCAGTGCGAGACCGATCGCGAGACCCGCGGCGCCGAGGACCGCGGCGAGCGAGGCGGCGGGGAAGCCGAGCTGCGACAAGGCAAAGACAATCGCGACGGCGAAGATGATGTATTTGATCAGCGAGGCCGAGAAGGCGATCAGCGTATCGTCGGCGCCGGAATGGGCGTGCGCCTTGGCGCCGAACCGGCGCAGCGACCGCGACAGCGTATTGGCGATGACGAAGGCGGCGACGAGGATGACGCTCGCGGCAAACGCGCCCGGGCCGTGCTTCTCGACGAGGCCCTGCCAGTCATAGCCTGCAAGGCCGAACGGCAGCGGCATCATCAGGATGAAGCCGAAGAAGCGCCCGGTTGAAGCGGCGAGATCCCAGGACGTGCCTTCGAAGGGCTGGTCCTTCGGGGTCAGGCGCCGGCCTGTGAGCAGGATCAGGAACTTGACCAGCGAGGCGACCAGCCAGATCAGGCCGATCGAGGCGATAACGAGTCCCCATTTCACGGTGTCCGGCCAGATCGTAGCGGCCCAGAGGGGCCAGCCGGATGTGTCGAGGCCAAGCAGGAAATCGGACGGGGTGAGGCGTGTGAACGGGATCATGGGACCGGTTTAAAGCGCTTCGGCGGTCTCGTCACCCGCAACAGCAGGATTGTTGCAGTTCCGAGGGCGGCCATGCCCGCGAGAAGGTGCATTTCGGTGCGAAGCCAGTTGTTGAGGACAATCCCGAGCAGGCCCCATGCGAGCGCGGCAAAGAACCAGAGGCTCCTGCTGATGCGCGTCGAAAACAACCAGGACGCGAGGCAGGCGGCCGCGAAAGTCGTCCAGAACATCGGCCAGGGAAAATCGGTGGGGGCGAGGCCGGTGAATGTTCGTATAGTCAGCGGTATCGAGATGGCGGTCGCAACCGAAATCCAGCCCGCCAGAAGGCCGCAGGCCGCGTCGGCGGCTTTCAGCGTTAGGCCGCTGTCGGAGGCGCGCAGTGCCTGAACGCGGGCGGACGCGATCCAGGCGCTCCCGAAGATCGGCGCCAGCAAAAGGAAGTCCAGCGGCTGGGAGACTATCAGCTGGGCGCTGACCATCCAGACAATGTTGGCGAGGCCCGCCGCGAGCATCGGCCAGCCCACTTTCGCAAACCAGGCGGCGGGACGCAGGATACCCGCCAGGCCGAAGCCGGCATAGGCGAGGAAAATGAGGCCCCAGATCGAGAAGAAGGCGGGCAGGGGCTGTTCCGGCGCTCGCGTACTGGCACTGGCGTCGCCGATCGGCGTGCCGATCCCGAACACAGGGGCGAGCGCGCCCGACAGCGGCTGCAGGATCCCGAGCAGCAGGATCAGCCAGGGCAGGGCGCGGGTCATGGCGTTCCTTGTAGAGGCGGCGGCTGGGCCTGCTTGCAGGCGCCCGGCTGGGCCTCGCATAGCGCTATCACGGAATCGATCCAGCCCGCATAGCCCTGCAGGTTGGTGTAGCGGCCGTTGTAGTCGCCGGCGCAGAACTGGCCGGTCGCGTGGTTCTGTTCAACCACGGACAATATGCCGACCAGCGTTCTGCCGCCGTCCGGCTCGGTCACGTAGAGCGGGCCGCCTGAATCGCCGATGCAGGGGCCTGCTCCGCCCTGGCTGGCGACAGTAATGGCGGCCGGGCCGACAGCGGTTATTTTCAAGGCTGTTTTCAGGAGGTCGTTCGAGAGCTGCCCGCCGAACCTTGTGAGGCCCCATCCGGCCATCTCGCCGGTTGGATAGTTGGCAGGCGCGAGCGCCAGGCTGGTTGCGCCGCTGCGGGCGACCGGCACGGCGGTGATCAGGGCGGCTTGCTCCGGAGACAGGCGCAGCAGGGCGATGTCGTTCGAATAGCCATTGTCCGTCCCCAGATAACCGCCATGGCAAAGGGCCGTTTCGGCGGCCGTGATGCGGGCGGCAGGGCTGCGCAGGTTGGCCGCGTCCCCGATCATCCGGATCTCGTCATAGGGCTGGTCGACGCAGTGCGCGGCGGTGACGAACCAGTTGGCACGGATGCGTACGGCGCTGCAATGCCCGCTGGCGATCAGGCCGGTCTCGTCGGCGCGGCGCGGTTCCAGCTTCACGATGCCGGGGAAGGCGGCGAGTGATGCGGCGAGGGCGTTGACCGCCTCTACCCCGGCGTCCGGCTCTTCGAGTTCAGTCGCGCCTGCAACGGCGGCGACCGTCGGTGTCGGCGCGGCGCCCACCGGCAGGCCGCAGATGGAGGCGTTATAGAGCGCGAGGGTTGGCCGAAGCGATACGGCGCCGAGACCGGGCATCCCGGCGGGATCGGCGAGGGCGGCGTCCCCGGTTTCAAGGTCCGGGGCATCGCGGTCGACCGTCGGGGTTTCGCCTTCGGTGGTTGTCGCGGTGTCTGTCGCGGTGTCTGTTTCCGGCGCAGCGGGGCCGGCCTCCGCCGCGATTACGTCCGTCTCCTCGGCGGCGGGCGTTTCGGGCGAGGCGTCGTGGGCGCCCGGCAGCCGGACCTGGTCGCAGGCAGCAAGCAGGGCGGCGAGACCGGCGGCTGCCAGCAGATGGACGCGTTGCATGTTCGGGGCTTCCCTGCTGAAACTCAGCTACATAAACGCCGCCCGCTGGCACGGGGTCAAGTTGAAGCGAGCTGAGCTGCCGGAAACTGTGGCGGCGGGCTTGCCCGCACGGGAGCCGGGCCTAGACTGTGGCCGAGAGTCCGGAGACCTGACCCTATGCGTACCCTTCGTGTGGCCGCCGCTGCCCTTTTTCTAGCCGTGCCTGCCCTGATGTCGGCAGCCCAGGAGGGCGGCACGACTGACGCGATGGAGGCCTCGCTGGCCGCCGGCTGGAAAGCCACCTTCATCTGCTCCGGCCTGTTCGTGGCGGGGCAGACCCTGCCGGAAATCGAGCGCAACGAACTCTCGGGCATCTATCCGGACTACCAGCGCCAGTATGACCAGCTGCCCGACGCGGAAGTCGACCAGGCGCGCCAGCTCGTCTCGGTGACTTACGCGCCGGACGTGCCGCCCCGGATGGCCGCTTATCGCCCCGGCTTCGGCTGCACGCAGCTGCCGGCAGGCGCCGGCGAAGAGGCGCTCGGCTTCCTGCCGCGCTTTGCCTCATGGCCTGCGCCGCCTGCGCAGGACCGGGGCAGCGCAATCGGCTCCAGCGTCAGGATCGAGCTGAAGATCGAAGAGGCCGAACGCCTCGATCCGCCGGTATCGGCCGCGTTTGACGAGATCACTTATGGCAGCGGCACGCGAACGGCATCCGTCATCGTCGTGCGCGATGGGCAGGTGGTTGCCGAACGCTATGACCGGGGCATTGACAATGAGACACCGGTGCGCACCTGGTCGGTCGCAATGTCGTTGACGGCCACACTGATCGGCGCCGCGCGGCGCCAGGGGCTGATCGCTATCGACTATCCTGCGGTGATCGCCGACTGGAACAAGGGCGCCGATCCGCGCCGCGCCATCACGCTGCGCAACCTCCTGCACATGGCCAGCGGCCTCGACAGCGGCGACAGTGGTTCGCGCACGGACAGGCTGTATTTCGCGGGTGCCCGGGTCATCGACATGGCGGCGAAGAATTCGCTGGAAGTGAAGCCGGGCACGCGTTTCAAATACGCCAATAACGATACGCTGATCGCGATGCGTGCGCTTCGTGAGGCTATGAAGGATGACAAACTCTTCCACCGCTTCCCTTACGAGAAACTGCTGCACAAGATTGGTGCGGTGCACACCACGCTGGAGATCGACTGGAACGGTGACTTTATTTCGTCGAGCCAGGTCTGGGCCACCGGCCGCGATCTCGCGCGCATCGGTCAGCTGTATCTCCAGGACGGCATGTGGGGCAATGAGCGCCTGCTGCCGGAAGACTGGGTCGAATTCGTTCGCACGCCCGCCCCCGCGCAGCCGGCTGTAGGCAACGGCTATGGCGCGCAGTTCTGGCTGATGAACAAGTCGCCCGGCGTACCCGCGGGCACTTTCTACGCCGCTGGCAACCGGGGCCAGTATATCGTCATCATCCCGGCACTGAATACCGTGGTTGTGCGCCAGGGCTTCGACATCATCGGCGGCGCGCAGTTCGAGATTGACCGGTTTACGGCAGATGTCGTGACGGCCCTGAACGCCGCCGACGCCGAGCGCGTCGCAGAGCGGGCCGCCGCCGAGGCTGCCGCGGCGGCGGAAGGCGAAGTGCGCCGCGCAACCCGCATTGGCCGGCTGAACTAGTCCGGCCTCAGGGCGATCCGGCGGCGGTCTCGCTTGCCGGCGTGTGGGTGACCGACAGGCCGAGCAGGCTGACGAGCCCGGGCAGGTCCGGCGACCCGGTCATGCCGGTCTCGGGGCCGGATCCCGGGAAATCGCTCGCCGTCAGCTCTGTCTCGGGGGCCAGTTCGATCTTTAACGTGCCGCCGGTATTGATGAACTGCGACAGGCTCGAGATCCAGCCGGTGGCCTGGGGCAGGTCCTGCGAAACAGCGCCGGCGCCGAACATCACCATGCCCGAGGCAAACATGCGCACGGCTTCCGGCGTGGACTCGGCGAAGTTGCCCAGCATCGGATCGTCCTCGCCGCTGAACCTGGCGACCTCGATGGTGAGCGCAGCGAGCGCGTTCAGCAGGCCGTTGTCCGACAGGCTGTAATGGCCGCCGATGAAGACGAACTGTTCGTCCAGCAATGCCGAGAGAGCGTTCTGGTCCGGCGTCTCGCCGTCAACGCCGAAAACAGGGACGAGCTGCGCATAGGTTGGCAGGCGGACCTCAACCCGGGTTTCATCCGTGTAGAGACCGTCCGAAGTATTGTTGCTCGCGAGCTGGGCGCTGCCGGTTTCGCTATCCCAGGTCAGCGAGAAGGCGCCGTCACCGGACAGTCTGCCGAGGCCGGTGCGCTCAAGGATGCCGATGACTTCAGCGACAGTCGGCTCGCCGGTCTCCTCCGGCGGCGCCGAGGGGGCGATCTCCTCTGCCCATTTCAGGATTTCCACGAGGTTCAGCGACGCATCCTCGTGGTTTACGCTGATGCGCTCCGGCAGAAACCAGGCGAACTTCTCGGCCGCCACATCGAGGCGGCCGATCTCGAACACCGGTTTGCCGCCGAGACTCATCTCGGTGTCTGCCAGCGTGTAAGTGCCGAAGCTCCAGAGGTCGCGGGCCGTGATCGGGGGCAGCTCGCCGCGCTCGCCGTATTCGAGCAGGGACGCGAAGCGCAGGCCCGTCCAGGCGGAGTAGCCGGACCGGCCAGCCATCCCGGCGGACCGCGTGGGGGCCAACGCGGCCGCGTCCAGCTCTGCGGCAACATCCGGCACCGGGATCGAGCCCGAGAAGCTGACGCCCGTCAGGACCATCGAGGCAATGTTGCCGCGGTCATAGCCTTCGACCAGCTGGCGATCATAGCTCGAAACGATCGTATCGCTGGCGCCGGGCTCGTTGATGGTCTGGCTGATGTCGGCGTCGAGGAAGACGGCGGACTCCAGCGAGAAGCTGCGCGCGAGGGCCGAGATCAGGCGGATGGCCGCCACGCCTTCGTCTTCGCCTTCGTTTTCCTCGAAGGTCCAGGGGTGCAAGGTCATGCCGCCGAAGATGACGCGGCCGGCATTCATCGACGCATCGTCATAGCCGATATCCACGGTTTCGCCCGTGGGCATCGCTGCGTTAACTGCCTCATCAACGGCGTTGGTGTACTGCGTCATGTCGAACTTGACGCTCGCCATCTCGATCCTGTCAAACAGGCGGATTTTGCTGTCCAGCTGCCGGCCGTTCAGGCGCGAGATCAGCGCGTCGGTGTCGGCGTTCCAGACCAGGACTTCTTTCGCCGTGAACAGCGTGGAGGGTTTCCCGCCAAGCAGCTCCAGGCGGAAATCGGTCAGGCGTGTCGGCGCAGTGGGGGTGTCCTGCGCCGCAAGCGCGTAGGTCAGCTGCGCAGTGCCCGCGAGCGCGGCGTTCAGGCTTTCGACATCGAGTTTTACCGTAGAGACGGCAGGGCGCGCTTCAAGCCGGGCGAACAGCGCGTCAGTGGCTGACCCGGCTGTCAGCTGCGGCGCGGCTTCCGGTACCGAAGGCAGCACCGGCGCAATCGCCAGCATGGATGACAGGGCAAGCGTCCGGAACCTGGCAAGCCACGACATGTCTGAATCCTTCGAGCTGGACGGCCCGGTTTAGTGCGGGCCCGCATCAGGGCTCAAGGTATGAAATGCCAAATGTGAACCGAAAGTGATCAGCCGCCAGGCCAGTCGCAGGCCAGTCTCAGGCCAGTCTCAGGCCAGTCTCAGGGCGTGCC
>CALGEF010000067.1 GCA_937881755.1 uncultured Acidobacteriota bacterium | reverse complement strand
CGGGCTTGTGATCGGCGGGTTGTGGGGCGCCCATGCACAGTTCCGGGGACGCTGGATATGAGCGCGTTGGCGGGGAAATCCGAGGCGGAACTGGTCCGGCTGGAGCGCGAAATTGCGCGCGGGCATATCGACAAGTTTCCGTATTTTGCCGTGGCCTGGGCCTTCACGAACCTTGCCGTGTGGCTGTCGCTGTGGCCGCTGGTGCTGATGGGCGTCCTGCCGCTTTGGGCGGGGTTCCTGATCGCGTCGTTCAATGTGGCGGCCTGTTACCTGCCGAGCCATGAGGCGCAACATGACATCATCGCGAAGCCGGGCACCAGGCTGCGCTGGCTGAACCAGCTGGTGGGGCATCTCTCGACCCTCCCGCTTGTGCTGCCTTACCGCGTGGCGCGCCTGACGCATCTGGAACACCACACGCATGCGAACGATCCGGCGCTGGACCCGGATCATTCCACGCAGGCGAACGGCCCCCTGCACGCGATATGGACCAGTATCCAGAACCGGCAGCCGGGCGCGAAAGGCGGGTTCAACAGCTATGCCGAAACGCTGAAGCGGATCGGGCGGGCGGGCGGACGTATTGCTGGATGCGGCGGTCTACAATCTCGTCTTCTACGCCGTCCTGATGGCGCTCGCCTGGAGCGGGTATGCGATCGAGGCGGCGCTGCTCTGGTGGTTGCCACGGCATGTCGGGATGACCTACATCCATTACTATCTGAGCTGGGCGCCGCATCATCCGGCTACGGACAAAGGCCGCTACCGCGATACCCGCAGCTTCCGGGCGATCTTCGGCAATATCGGATCGATGGGGATGCAGTATCACATTGTCCATCACCTGCATCCGCGCATCCCACTCTACAGGACGCCGATGGCTTACTGGCAGATGCGGGACATTCTCGAGGCGCGCGGGTGCCGGATCGACGCGCTTTGACACAAGGCGACTGACCACGATCCGTGCGGGGCGTAAGCGGCCGCGGGCTCTGGGACGCCCGCCGCTCGTGAAGACTCTGACCTGAAGGTGAACCTCCCCCGGCGCGCGAGCGCCGCGAACATTCACGGAAATATGTCCTCACCGGCAGTTCCGCGGTAAGGCGAGCCCCGCTGCAACGTGACTGCCCGGACTGAAGGATAAATCCGATGAAGAGCCCTGTTGCGAACCGGGACCAGGCGAAAGCCCGGGCCCGCGAACGGCGCGCCGGGCCTGGCGCGGGCGGTGCGCCAGTTTCCGATGCCGAAGCCCTTGAACGCATCGCCGCCGAGCTTGGCTCCCCTTGCTGAAACACCGCCTCGGCGCGTCTCTGGAACGAGCCCGGCGCGCCGCTGCAGGTCGGCGGCCTGGTTGCAGGGCGGTATCTCGAACAGCCGTTCACCGGCCGGGCGCCGGGCGTGCGCGAGGTGGCGGGCGGGGCGGCGTTTGACGTCACCATACGCTTTGATGAAGCGGTGGACGTGGTGGAGTTCGAGAGCTTCCCGAACCTTCGCACGCAGGTGCAGATCACCGTCTCGGCGGCGGGGGTTTCGGCCTTCCGCACGAGCGACGGCGTGCCGCATATGGTGGTGGAGCGCAAGAGTACCGGGATCGTGTGATCCGGCCCGTCTGCCTACGGATAAAGCCTGAGGCTCACCCAGCCTTCGCCCTTGCGGTAGAGCTTCAGGCGGTCGTGCATGCGGAAGGCCTGGTCCTGCCAGAATTCGATCTCGGTGGGCGCAAGACGGAAGCCGCCCCAGAACTCCGGACGCGGAATATCCGGGCCGTCGCCATAGATGGTGGAGACTTCGGCAATGCGCTGTTCGAACACCGCGCGGTCGGCCATCGGGCGCGACTGGTCGGAGGCGATGGCGCTGATGCGGCTCTGGGCGGCGCGGGAGGCGAAGTAGTCGTCGGCCTCGCCGTCGGAGACGCGGGTGACGCTGCCCCGGATGCGGACCTGGCGGCGCAGGCTTTTCCAGTGGAAGCCGAGCGCGGCTGAGGGCTGCGCCGCCAGCTGCACGCCCTTGGCGCTTTCGAGGTTGGTGAAAAAGGTGAAGCCGGCCGCGTCGACGCCCTTCAGGAGCACGATGCGGACATCCGGATTACCGCCCGAGTCCACAGTTGCGAGCGACATCGCATTGGAATCGTTGAGCTCATGCGCGCGCGCATCGGCCATCCATTGCTGGAACAGGGCGATGGGATCGGCGGTCTCCGGGATCAGCGCGCGGTCGCCGCTGTCGGCATAGTCGGCGGCGCTGGGCGTCGGCGGGATCAGGGAGGACGACATGGGGGGCACCATTTTCGCGGTTTGTCAGGCTGGCGATTTCATATAGGACCCGGGGGATAACGGCGAGGGTTCAGGCTGTCACATGTCGCACAACACGTTTGGCCATCTGTTTCGCGTGACGACCTGGGGCGAGAGCCATGGGCCGGCGCTGGGCTGTGTGGTAGACGGGTGCCCGCCAGGGCTCGCGCTGGACGAGGCGTTCATCCAGGGCTTCCTCGACAAGCGGCGGCCGGGAACCTCGCGCTTCGTGACGCAGCGGCAGGAAGCTGATCTGGTAAAGATAGTGTCGGGCGTCTTTGAAGACGACCGGACAGGCGGCCCGGTGACCACCGGCACGCCAATCAGCCTGATGATCGAAAACACCGACCAGCGCAGCAAGGATTACCGCGAGATCCGCGACCGGTATCGCCCCGGCCATGCCGACTACGCGTATGACGCGAAGTACATCGTGCGGGATTATCGCGGGGGCGGGAGGTCCAGCGCGCGCGAGACGGCGGCGCGGGTGGCGGCGGGCGCGGTGGCGCGGCGGGTGCTCGCCGACGGAATCCTGATCCGGGGCGCCGTGGTGCAGATCGGGCCGCACATGATCAATCCCGAGGCCTGGGACTGGGACGAGACGCAGAACAATCCGTTCTGGTGTCCCGAGAAGGAGATGGTCCCGGTGTGGGAATCCTTCCTCGACGAGACGCGCAAGGCGGGCTCCTCTGCGGGCGCAATCGTGCAGGTCGAGGCGAGCGGCGTGCCGGCCGGCTGGGGCGCGCCGGTGTATGGCAAGCTCGACGCAGAACTCGCGGGCGCGATGATGGGCATCAATGCGGCCAAGGGCGTCGAGATCGGCGCGGGCTTTGCGGCGGCCTGGATGAGCGGCGAGGAGAATGCCGACGAGATGCGCGCCGGCAATGACGGCCCCTCTTTCCTGGCCAACAACAATGGCGGCGTGGCAGGCGGCATCTCGACGGGACAGGATGTGGTTGTACGCATCGCGATCAAGCCGACCTCGTCAATCCTGAACGAGGTTCGCTCAGTGACCCGCGACGGCGAGGACGTAGATGTGCGCACGATCGGGCGGCATGACCCGTGTGTCGGCATCCGGGCAGTACCGGTGGCCGAAGCGATGATGGCCTGCGTGCTGGCCGACGCGAAGCTGCGCCACCGGGGCCAGACCGGGCGCTGAAACGAAAGAGCCCCTGTGCGTTCTGCACAGGGACCCTCGTTCTTATTCCGTGAACGGATGCTTAGAACTTGACGACGCCGCCGATGGTGAAGAGGTCGG
>CALGEF010000066.1 GCA_937881755.1 uncultured Acidobacteriota bacterium | reverse complement strand
AGCGCAGCTTTGACGAAGCCCCGGCGCCCCGCGCCTTCGCGCCGTCTGAATACGTGCAGGACGACCGCGCCAAGGGCGGCAAGCCCCGCGCCAAGCCGAGCGCCAAGTATGCCGCCAAGACGGGCCCCGGCGCCGCGCGCGCCAAGGGCGGCTTCAAGGGAAAGCCAAGCACCTCCAAGGGCCCCAAAACCGGCTTCAAATCCGGCCCGAAACCCGCCAAACGCGGCCCCTCCGGCGGGCGCGACTGACGGGTTTCCAAAGCGGCTGAAAAATGCGCCAGAACACCTTGTTCTGAATAGCGTTTTTATATTAGTTCCGGCACTGCAAAATACGCCCCCGGGACGTTCCCAAGGGGGCGTAAATCCCGTATCTTTCAAGACAATTTCGAGAATCACCCGAGAAAGAATTTCCCATGGCGGATGACACGGCACCTGAGGCCCCCGAAGAGGGCGGCGAAGGCGAGTACGGCGCAGACTCTATCAAGGTCCTGAAGGGCCTCGACGCGGTGCGCAAACGCCCCGGCATGTACATTGGCGATACCGACGATGGCTCGGGGCTGCACCACATGATCTACGAGGTCGTCGACAACGCGATCGACGAAGCCCTGGCCGGCCATGCCGACCGCGTCACCGTCACGCTGTACCCCGACGGCTCGGCCGAAGTGACCGACAATGGCCGGGGCATCCCGGTCGGCCTGCATGCGGGCGAAGGCGTCTCGGCGGCCGAAGTGATCATGACCCAGTTGCATGCCGGCGGAAAATTCGACCAGAACTCCTACAAGGTCTCCGGCGGCCTGCACGGCGTCGGCGTCTCGGTCGTCAACGCGCTTTCGGACTGGCTGGACCTGACGATCCACCGCGAAGGCTATGAGCACTTTGTGCGATTCGTCGAGGGCGGGCGTGTGGACGCGCCGCTCGTGCGGCGCGGGGCCTCGCCGAAGCGCGAGAACGGCAAGCCTTACACTGGTACCGCCGTGCGCTTCTTCGCTTCGCCCTCGACCTTCACGATGACGGACTATGACCGCAAGACGCTCGAGCACCGCCTGCGCGAACTCGCCTTCCTCAACAGCGGCGTGAAGATCATCTTCCGCGACGAGCGCGGCGCCGATCCGTTCGAGATCACGCTGGAGTACGAAGGCGGCGTGAAGGCGTTCGTGCAGCATATCGACCGGCAGAAATCCTCGCTGATCGGCGAGCCGATCTATGTGATCGGCGAGAAGGACGGCATCACGGTCGAGGCGGCCCTCGAATGGACCGACAGCTATCACGAGTCCGTGCTGTGCTTCACCAACAACATCCCGCAGCGCGACGGCGGCACGCACCTTGCGGGCTTCCGCGGCGCGCTGACGCGCATCATCAACAAATACGCCAACGAGACCGGCATCGCGAAAAAGTCGAAGGTGGAAATCTCCGGCGACGACGCGCGCGAGGGCCTGACCTGCGTGCTCTCTGTGAAAGTGCCGGACCCGAAATTCAGTTCACAGACGAAAGACAAGCTCGTCTCTTCCGAAGTGCGTCCGGTGGTCGAGAGCCTGATCGGCGAGAAGCTGGGCGAGTGGTTCGAAGAGAACCCGAAAAAAGCCGTCCAGATCATGGAGAAGATCGTCGAGGCCGCCGCCGCGCGCGAGGCCGCGCGCAAAGCGCGGGAACTGACGCGGCGCAAGTCGGCGCTCGACATCACCTCCCTGCCCGGCAAGCTGGCCGACTGCCAGGAGAAGGACCCGGCGAAATCCGAACTCTTCATCGTCGAGGGTGACTCGGCCGGCGGTTCTGCGAAACAGGGCCGCAGCCGTGACAATCAGGCGATCCTTCCGCTACGCGGCAAGATCCTCAACGTGGAGCGCGCGCGCTTTGACAAGATGCTCGGCTCCGACCAGGTTGGTACACTGATCATGGCGCTCGGCGCCGGCATCGGGCGCGACGAGTTTGACATCAATAAGCTGCGCTACCACAAGATCATCATAATGACCGATGCTGACGTGGACGGCGCGCACATCCGAACGCTGCTGCTGACCTTCTTCTATCGCCAGATGCCGGAGATCATCGAGCGCGGGTATCTCTACATCGCGCAGCCGCCACTCTACAAAGTGACGCGCGGCAAGTCCGAGCGCTATGTGAAGGATGATCCCGAACTGGAAGATTACCTGATCAGCGAAGGCACCAGCGGCGAGACGCTGATCCTCGCCGACGGCACGCAGATCGCCGCCGAGGACCTGCGCGACCGGGTGCGCCAGGCGGCGAACTTCCGCGCCAGCCTGCGCCGTCTCGCCCTGCGCGCGCCGGCTGACCTGATCGAGCATGCCGCACTTGCGGGCGCCCTCGCCGGCAACGCCGATGCTGGGCAGGCGCATGCGACCGCAGTGCGCCTCAACCGTCTCGCCGAGGAAGGCGAGGACACCTGGGAAGGCCGCTTCGCCGAAGGCGCGCTGGTGCTGCAACGCACCGTGCGCGGCGTTGACGAGACCGCCGTGCTGGCGCCGTCCCTGATCGCCAGCCAGGACGCCATCCGGCTTGCCGAACGCGCGGCGGGCGTGCGCGAGATGTATGAAAAGCCGGCGATCCTGCGCCAGGAAAAGGGCGGCGAAATTGCCGTACACGGTCCAGCGAGCCTACTCGACGCCGTGCTGGAATCCGGCCGAAAGGGCCTCAAGGTCCAGCGCTACAAGGGGCTTGGCGAAATGAACGCCGACCAGCTCTGGGAAACCACCCTCGACGCCAACGCCCGCACGCTGTTGCAAGTCAAGGTAGAGCACGCTGACGAGGCGGACGAGCTGTTCACTAAGCTGATGGGCGATGTCGTTGAACCCCGCCGCGAGTTCATCGAGGAATTTGCGCTGGAAGCTGAGGTGGACGTTTAGGCTGGCTCCGGAAAGCCCCTCACCCGCGCAGAACTATCCCCACGCCCCCGATCCGCACCTCGTCATTGACTACGTCCAGCCCGCGCCTTGCAGCGCGCACGCAGGCTGCTCCGACATCGGGTAAGCTGACCTGAAACTTCACCATGCGCTCCTCCGTACCCGGACGGAAGTCGAGTGTGGCATCGGCCAGCTGGATCACGCCGCCTTTCGC
>CALGEF010000065.1 GCA_937881755.1 uncultured Acidobacteriota bacterium | reverse complement strand
CCGCAAACGTCTGGGCCGGCGCAACGGGAACCGAGGTCACTGCGGCGCTGAACGGCGGCCAGCCTGTCGCCATGCAGCGCACTCAGACGGCGCGCGGCGACGCGCCGCTTATCGGCGCAGAATACTCAGATCCCTGGGCGGCAATGCGTCAGCTCTCGGTCGCGCGCACCGCGCTTCAGAGCCGCTCGGGGAATGCTCGCGCACAAGGCCTGGTTGGCGGTTCCCGCGTGGCGACCGGCCCGCGCCCGCCGCAGCCCACCGGCTCCGTGGCCGACCGCTCGCCCCGCCTGTGGCGGCTCGCATTGCCAACAGATTTGCAGCCAGGTGTCTATCTGGCCGAGGTGACGGTACGCGATGCTGGAAAGGTGACGCTTCAATCGCTGGTGTTCGAGGTCGCACTTGAGCGCCCGCAGCCAGACTGGCGCGACACGCGTTGGGATGCGTTCCAGAACGGTCCGCCTGTGCGCTGAGTTGCAAGCCGGCCAGCCGCGCTGAACTTCAGGGGATGTTTTCCGGAAGGCTGCCCTCCCTGAAGCACAGACACGCCGGCCGGAAATCCGGCACTGGCTGTCCTGGCTGACCGTGTTCCTGGCACAGACAATCAGTTTGCCTCGGCAGATTGAAACAGTCAGAGGCGCCCGGCATCCGCTCCGGGAACTCTCCCCGCGCCAACCGGCTGGCCGCCGAACCTGCAGGACGCCGAAGCCATGTACCGGATCTTCCGGCCGGGGCCATCGCCGGGCCGGATCACGCGCTTCCCGCGCCTTGGCTTGTCCTCGTTCTCGTCCTCGTCACCTAAGTCCTCGCCTTCCTCCTCCCGGTCCTTCAGCGGCTGCGCGGTGCCGGGCGCCGCGCCGGACCTGGCGCAGGAGGCGGACTGGAGGCGCGCCTCACGCCGCCCCCCCGCACGAGGCCCGGAAGGTCAGAGGCGTTCGACAAACTCGATCAGGGCGCCGTCAGGCGAGCGAATGGCAAAGGCCCGGACCTCGCCGACGCCGATCCTGTCTTCCGTGAACAGATCAATTACAATCTCGCCGCCTCGCGAGACGATGAGGCCGCGGGCAGCTTCGGCATTGCCGACCTCATAGGTCACCGAAAGCCAGCCAAGGTTGGGGGCATGGCACCTTTCGGAGAAATCCTTCCCCTCAAGGCCGTCGATCTCGATATATTCCATCCGGCCGTACTCACCTGGGACCGGATGGAATATACCGGCCTTATAGGGGATCTCGGTCGTCAGGTCGCGGGGAATGCCAAGCGGCATGTCCGTCGGCTGCTGCTCCACATAGGGCGGCCCGAACCAGAACCGGCTGAAGCCGAGCACGTCTTCCATCAGGCGGCGCGCGGCCTCCCGGTCTGCCGACATCTGCATGATGTTGAACGGCTGGCTGAGCCGCTGGAAAGGCGTAAACCCCTCGAGCGGCGGCGAGATGCGCTCGTAGGCCTGTACCTGCAGGCCGTCGGGGCCCTGGAACACGACGACCTTGAGCACCGACCCGCCGAAGTCGAGATCGGTGACCGGGGTATGGGTCCACCAGCCGAGGTCGATCGCATCGGTGTAGATCGCATCAAGGCCCTGCGCCCGCACCATCAGCGACCAGTAGCATCCGGTGTCCCAGGCGCGCGATCCGGGGCGCATGGGCACGCGTGCGCCGGCGTCCTCGAACCGGACCAGCCGGACAAGGCCGCCGACCGAGCCCGGAGCACGCAGGATGAGCGCCTCACCGGCCGCACCTGGCGGCAATCCGTGGGCGGAAAGCTCCCCGTCCTGCAGGCGGCCGCCGGCGACGCGTTCATAGCCGCCGATCTCCTGGAAGAATTGCGCCGTTCGCCCGATATCCGAGACACTGGCCGTCGCCATGATCCAGGGCGAGGTGGTCACCGGACCGGGGGCCAGATCAAGGACCGGACCAGGCGCCGGATCAGGCACCGGATCAGGCGCCGGGGCATCTGCCTCCGGGCGCAGCTGGAGCCCGGAGCCTGCACCTGGAAGGGTACAGGCGCCGAGAAGAGCCGCCAGCGACGCGCAGAAGACAGCGTTTATCAGGCCGCGCGGCACCGGTTCAGAACCGGTAACCGAGGTCCACACCGAAGGTGAGCGGCTCCGACGCATAGGTCGTGAACGAGCCTGCGGAAGTTGCGCGGTAATATGCCTCATCGGTCAGGTTCTTGCCCCAGACAGCAACTGTCCAGCCCGCATCCGAGACGTATCTCACCCTTGCATTGGCGAGCGTCGGCACATCGACCAGCGCATGCGCCGGCGAATTGGCCACCAGGCTCCAGGTCTCGTCTTCGAAACTGACATCTCCTGAGAAGACCAGTTCTCCGCCGGCGAACGGCCTCTGGTAAAGGACCCCGAGGGTTGCCTTGTATTCGGGGGCGTTCTTCAGTTCCAGGCCAAGCGCGCAGGCGATGATCTGCGAATTGTTCGAGGCAACAATGCCCGCAGGGCAGCCGGCGCCGTTATTCGTCAGGCCGCGAGCCTGGTCACCGTTCATGGCGGTATACTCGGCGCTGAGCAGGCCGAGATTGCCGTTCAGCTTGAGGTTCTGCGTAAGCTGCCAGACGCCTTCCACTTCCAGGCCCATGATCTCGGTTTCATCGACGTTGAAGCGGGTGAAGCCGACACCGGGAACCGTGGCGCCGATCTGCAGGCCTTCATACTGGTTGAAGAAGGCGGCCGCGTTGAGGCGAACCGTATTGTTGAACAGGTCTGTCTTGATCCCCGCTTCGAGGGAATTCAGGGTCTCTTCTTCGACCGGCAGGAAGACAGCCGTGCCGCTGAAAGCGTCCGGCGACCAGCCACCCGACTTGAAACCCGTTGCGTATTTCAGGTAGCCGAGCATCGCTTCGGAGAACCGGTAATCGGCGCCGATGGTATAGCTGACATTCTCGTAATCGGCAGTGTCAGTCCGGCTGAAGGGAAGCCCGAGGTTGGCGCCTGCAAATTCCTTGCTTTCATCGGTGTAGCGCAGCCCGCCGGTAAGGCCGAGCGCATCGGTCAGCGCATAGGTCGCCTGGCCGAACAGGGCCACTGAATCGGTCGACGTGTCGATTTCGAACGGGAACACAAAGACCGAATCGAGCGTCAGGTCCTCGGTGAAGTAAAAGGCCCCGACCAGCCAGTCCAGCGTGCCCTCTCCCGACTGGCCGAGCGTGAACTCCTGGCTGAACTGCGACTGGTCGGTCTGCTGACTGAAGGGCAAACCGATCCGCGTCACCAGCCGGTCCTCGAGTTCGCGGTAGCCGGAGATCGATGTGAACGCGAGACCGCCGAACGCGCCTTCGAGGGTTGCCGAGACGCCCCTTGACTGGGCGCGCTGGTCATAGGCGGTGAAACAGCCGAGCGCCGTGGTGGTGGGCCCGCAGACGGTCGCGCCAATCGGCTCGATCGTGAAGATGTTGTTGTCGGCGTCACTGCCGGGCGCAGCCGAATCCGGGACCGGGTCCGAACGGTCGAGCGACTGGTCGGCCGCGACAAGCAGGGACCAGTCAGGGGAAAACTCGGTATACAGGCTGGCGCGCGCGGCAAAGATATGAAGCCGGCCGAGATCTTCGCGGCCCTCGGCGCTGCGGGCGCCGTTCGGGTTAAGATCGAAGAAACCGTCGCGCTCGCGCAAGAGGCCGGTAAACCGGACTGCAGTGGCCGGCGCAAGCTGCAGGTTGCCTGTGCCGCGCAGGTCATAGCGGCCCTGGTTGCCGACCGTCGCGCGCACGTCGCCCGAGTTTTCAAACTGCGGGCGTACGGAGGTAAGCTTGATGGCGCCGCCAATCGTGTTGCGCCCGTAGAGCGTACCCTGCGGCCCGCGCAGCACTTCGATCGAGGACAGGTCGACGACGTCGAAAAGCGATCCGACGGACCGGCCGACATAGACCCCGTCGACATAGATGCCGACCGCCTGGTCGACCGCGCCGCGGCTCTCGTCCTCGCCGACGCCGCGCAGGAAGATGCGGGCTGCGTTCGCGGTGCCGGTATTGGTGGCCATGTTGATGTTGGGCACCTGGGCCTGCAGGTCGAGCAGGTCGGCGACCTGCCTGTCCTCGAGCGCTTCGGCGTTCAGCGCCGTCACCGCCACCGGCACGTCCTGGAGGTTTTCCGAGACGCGCTGGGCGGTGACCGTCACTGCGCCGAGGCGCCGGGCGTCCTCGTCGTCGCCCGCCTGGGCAAGGGCCGGGGCGGCGCCGAGGCCGCCAGCAAGGACAGCAAGGCCGGCGCTGGCACAAAGTGATGTTCTGAAACGCATTTAAATCTCCTCCGGACGTGGCGGGACTTTACCCTGTCGTTCCCGTCAATTGATATATCTTTTGCGCCGTCAGGCAATATGTCCGGTCAAAGTTTTATTCCGGTTTGCGCGCCCCTGCCTTCCGGCCGGGCGCAGGTGCCGCCTGAGCAGGCAAGGCCGGCACCAGCACGACGGTGAACTCGCCCCAGTTATTGTCCGTGCGCGCGCGGATAAGGTCGACATATTCCGGGCTCGTCCAGAAGGCGCGGGCCGCCGCCTCGCTGGGCCACCTGGCGATCACGACACTTTCGAACCCGGGCGCGCCCTCGAGCACGCCGGGATTGCCCGATACCGCGACGTACTGGCCGCCATACCTTTCATACAAGGGCGGCAGCCTGGCGGCGTAGCCAGCCATGAAGGCCGGCCGGTCAAGGACTTTCCCGAGAACGATCATGTAGACACCGCCCTGTTCCGGGGCCGGCGTGTCCGGCAGGCCTGCACACCCGGTGAGGGCAAGGCTCGCCGCGGCGAAGAGGACAGGCTTCATTTCAGGCTCCCGAAGAAAAAACCGGCATTACGGCTCGACGCCTGCCAAAGAATATATCATTTGAACGGCGCTGACATGGCAAGTGAGGAATTTCCGGCGATGAGCGCTTACCCGACCCAGACAACGATGACCCTCTCGGACCGGACAGCCCGGCAGATCTTTGAAGAAACGCTGGCCAATCCGGCGCGCGCGAGGTTCGGCTTCGGATCAAGGATCGCGGTTGTCAATGTCGACCCCCAGAAAGCCTATACCCGCCCCGACCTGTTTCCGAACACCGCCTATATCACGGATCCGCGCCAGGCCGAGCATATCAATGCGGTCTCGAAGGCCGCCCGGGCGAAAGGCCTGCCGGTCGTCTGGACCCGCGTCGCCTATATGGACAGCGCCGCAGATGCCGGGGTATGGGGCACACGGACGAATACACCGGACTCCCTGCAGAATATCCGGGCCGGAAGCGTACGCCACGAGTTCGATGACCGTCTCGAGATCGATACGTCCGTCGACGCCGTCTATGAAAAGCGGATGCCGAGCGCCTTTTTCGAAACCCGGCTGGCGAGCTTCCTTGTCTGGCACAGGGTCGACACCGTGATCGTCACCGGAGGCTCTACGTCCGGATGTATCCGCGCAACCGCGGTCGACAGCCTGTCGCACGGCTACCGCACGATCGTGCCGATAGAATGCGTCGCGGACAAGCATGAGAGCTATCACTTTGCAAACCTCACCGACCTGCTGATCAAGTACGCGGATGTGGTTGCGGTCCAGGAAGTGTATGACTGGATCGCGAGGTATGAACCATGACCTTCTCAGACCCGAACCTCTACGATTACTGGCCCTATGAAGGCCGTCCGAAAATCACCTGGCCCGGCGGAAAGAAACTCGCCTTCTGGATTGCGCCGAACATCGAATATTACGAATTCGATCCGCCGCCGAACCCGAAGCGGCAACCCTGGCCGCGGGGCAATCCGGATGTCACCGGCTATTCCCAGCGCACCTGGGGCAATACCGTCGGTCACTGGCGGATGATGGACCTGTTCGACAAGTACAGCCTTCGCGGATCCATCTCGCTGTCGGTGGGACTGATCGATCACCATCCCGAAATCATCGAAGCGGTCGCAGCGCGTAACTGGGAATTCTTTTCCCACGGCATCTACAATACACGTTTCAGCTATGACATGAGCGAAGCGCAGGAACGCGCCGTGCTTGCCGATTCGATCCGGTCCGTGGAGGCCGCGACCGGCCAGCGCATCCGTGGCTACCTGGCGCCGGCCCTCACCCATACGGAGAGAACCCTCGACCTCATTGCCGAACATGGTTTCTGGTACAGCTGCGACCTTTTCCAGGATGACCAGCCCCAGCCGCTGAAGACCCGGACCGGCAAGCTGGTCTCGCTGCCCTACAGCCTGGAAGTCAACGACGTGATCGCTTACTCCGTACAGGGATGGAGCCCGGACCGCTATACCGATATTCTGAAACGCCACTTCGACCAGCTGCTGAAGGAGGGCGAGCAGTCGGGAACCGTGATGTGCATTCCCCTTCACGCCTACCTCGTCAGCCAGCCCCACCGCCTCTCGCCCTTCGAGGAGGCCCTCAAGCATATCTGCGCCCACCGCGACGATGTCTGGTTTGCAACCGGCGCCGAGATCGCCGGATATTACCGCGACAATTTCTGGGACATGGCGATATCCGATATTGCGGCGCGCGGCGGCGCAAGGCCGGGGACCGGTTTTTCGGGCCCGGAACGGGAGGCGGGGGCCTGATGGCGCTTCCCGGCGACTATCTCGACTATCCGGCGCGCCGGCATGGTATGGACAATCCCTTCTACGGATGGGAGCCGGCCGCGCTGCGCGCGCGCCGCGAACCCGCCTGCGGCCTGAAGGCGGCGGCGACGATCATCGTGCCACTCGAATTCTTTCCCCTTGATCCGCCGATGAAGCCCTTCAGGCACCCCGGCGCCATGGTCACGCCCTACCCGGACCTGCGCCATTACACGAGCCGGGACTATGGCAACCGGGTCGGGGTCTACCGGCTGCTGAGGGCATTTGCAGAGGCCGGCATAACGGCCACGTTCGCTGCCAATGCAAGGGTCGCCTCGCGCTACCCCGCGCTGATCGAGGCGGTCCTGTCAGCCGGCCACGAGCTTGCAGCGCACGGTGTCTCGACCGCGCATATCCATCATGAGGGCCTTGCGGAAGACGAGGAGCAGGCCCTGATCGACGAGACCCGCCTCGCCCTGCCGGACGCCGTCACCTGGATGAGCCCGGCCCGGAACGAGAGCTTCCGCACGCCCGGCCTGCTCGCTCAGGCGGGCTTTTCCATCTGCCTCGACTGGGAAGCCGACATGCGCCCGCTCACGCTACAAACGCCGCACGGGCCGGTGACGGCGCTGGCCAACTATAATGAACTCTCGGACTTCAGGCTGCTGGTCGAGCGCGCCCAGTCGGAAGACCAGTGGGCGCAGCAGATCGTCGAAGCCGGCCGCTCGCACCTGTCGCTGTTCGGCCGGGAGGGCGCCGGCGCGTTCGCCTTCGTGCTCACCCCTTACGTGGCAGGGCTCCCGTTCAGGATAAGCGCCCTGCACGACCTGCTCGCCGGCCTCAAGGCATTGCCGGGCCTCCAGATCCTGCCGGCGCGCGACGCCGTCGCCGCCTTTGCCTGAGGATAGAATGATGCGCTACACAGCTCTCGCGCTCCAGACCGGCTGCGACGCCGTCAACCGCGATGCCGACCCGCAGGAGGCGCAGGCGCGGATGCTGCGCTCGGCCGACCGTGTCCAGGCCCAGGTGCTCGCCGCCCGGGGCTTCCTCAAAGGGTTCAACGGCTACGATGTCAGGCTCGTGGTGCTACCCGAATACTGGATGACCGGCTTTCCCATGGCCGAGAGCCGGGAGGCCTGGCGGGCGAAGGCCGCGATCGCGATGACCGGTCATTTCCAGGACCGCCTCGCCGCGTTCGCCCAGGCGGCCGGCGCTTTCCTGTGCTCGAACCATTACGAAACCGACCCGAACTTTCCGGAACTCTACTTCCAGGCCAACGTCGTCTACGCCCCGAACGGCGACACCGTGCTGAGGTACCGGCGACTGATCTCGCTCTATGCGCCGAGCCCCTATGATGTCTGGGACCGGTATCTCGAGATCTACGGCGCAGAGGCAATCTTCCCGGTTGCCGAAACCGAAATCGGCGCGCTCGCCACGATCGCGAGTGAAGAAATCCTCTATCCGGAAATCGCCCGGATGGCCGCCTTCTCCGGCGCCGAGATCCTGCTTCACCCGACCTCGGAAGTCGGCGCGCCGGCACTTACACCGAAACACATCTGCAAGCGCGCGCGCGCCGTGGAGAACATGGCCTATGTCGTCTCCGCCAACAGCGCCGGCATCCAGGGCACGCCTGTCCCCGCCGCATCGACCGACGGGATGTCGATCATCATCGATCCGTATGGCCGCGCGCTTGCAGAAGCCGGCACCGGCGAGACGCTGAACGCCAACGCACTGATCGACCTCGGCGCGCTTCGCGAGGCGAGGCGCAGGACCGGCATGACCAATACGCTGTCGAGGATTCCCGCAGCCGCCTTCGCCGGGCGCTACCAGGCCGCACGCCACGCCGAACCCAACCGCACGCCGGATGGCAGGATGGTCGACCGCTCCGGCGCCCTCGCTTTCCAGCAATCGGTCATCGACCGGCTGCAGGCCGCCGGCATCCTCAAATAGGAGATTGCATGCCAGACCACATACCAGACCACATACCAGACCGCCTGCCCGCCGCCCTGCCCGCCGATCCGCCGCATGTGCCTCGCCTGTCGCAGACCTGTTTCCTGGTCATCTGCCGCGACGGACCGCAGGCGCCGGCCCTGCGCGGCGCCCATCTCGACGGTCACCTGGCGCATGTCGAGGCCAACTGGACCCGCTATATCACGGCTGGCCCGGTCCGCGAGCCCGGCGGGGAGACGCTGGTCGGCTCAGTATTCCTGGTCCTTGCAGAGTCGCTCGCCGCGGCAGGCGAGCTGATGGACCGTGATCCGTACATGACCTGCGGGATGTATGCTTCTGTCGAATACAAGGAACTCACCAATTCGATCGGCCTCTTCCTGGGCGGCAGGATCTGGGAATCGCGCGAAGCCATCCGCCACCGCGCTGCGGGCGGCCCGCCGGGCGATGTGTCAAAGGGCGCCGGCGCCTGAGAGGGCCCCCTGCCTTTACTGTCAGGCCCGGCAATTGCAGCGCGCAGGAGATGGCCCTAACCTGAAGGGGCAAGACAGGACCTGCCCGATGCTCGATGCGCCCACACTGACCCTCAAGTCCGACCAGATCGACGAGATGAGCCCGGTGCCGCTCTACCAGCAGATCTATGAACTGCTGCGCGCCGCAATCCTCGACGGGCGGCTGAAGGTCAACGCCCGCCTTCCGGCTGAGCAGGACCTCACCCAGTCGCTGGGCGTCTCGCGCATCACCGTCAAGCGCGCGATGAACGAACTTGCGGTCGCCGGCATGGTCAGGCGCCAGCGCGGCATCGGCACCGTGGTGACCTATGACGCAGCCGCCCCGACGGTACGCGGCAGCTTCGACACCATGATCAACGGCCTGACCCGGATGGGTCTCGAGACGCAGGTCCAGCTGCTCGACTGCACGGTCAGCGTGGCCAGCCCCGCGATCGCCGAAGCGCTGGAACTCCCGCGCGGGGCAAGCGTGCAGCGGATCGTGCGCCTGCGCCGGCTGTCGGGCGAGCCGTTCTCCTACCTGATCACGCATATCCCGGAAGACGTTGCCGAGGGTTATGACGAACAGGAGCTTGCCTCCGAATCCCTGATCCGCCTGCTCGAGCGGGCCGGTCATGCACCCGTCGAGGCCGAGCAGTCGATCTCGGCGACCGCGGCAGAGCCGGCTGTTGCCGCCGTGCTGGGTGTCGCGCCGGGCTCGCCGCTGATGCGCATTCACCGGATCATGCGCGACGCCTCCGGACGCCCGGTCCAGGACATTACCGCCCATTACCGGGCAGACCGGTTCGAGTACCATATGCGCTTCACCCGGGAATCGTCGAAACGCGACGACTGGACACCGGAAAAATAAGGACAGCGGTCTCGCCAAAAGGATTTCAAATGGTATACCTTTTGAGATCGAGTGAGGTGACATGCCCGACGCTGTCCTCTTTGGCCTGCTGCATGTCCTTGTCTTTGCCTACTGGCTGGGCGGGGATCTCGGCGCCTTCTATACAAGCCGCTTCCTGATCCTGCCGGGCATCTCTCCGGACCGCAGGCTGCTGGCCGCCAGGATCGTCGGCGACGTCGACATGGCGCCGCGCTCGGCGCTCGTCCTGACCCTGCCGACCGGTCTCGCGCTGGCCGCATCGAAAGGCTGGATCGACGTCGGCCAGCCGGTCCTGGTCTTTGCCGGGATTGGCGGCGCAGCCTGGCTGGCGCTTGTCTGGCACCTGCACCTCTCGCACGGCGCCGCCCCTGCCCTCCTGCGCCGGACCGACCTTGCCATAAGGTGGATCACGGTAGCGGGCCTTGCGGCCTGGGCCTGCGCCGGCCTTGCCGGCGCGCCCGGCCTGCCGCTGTTCCTGGCCATCAAGCTGCTGCTGCTGGCCGGCTGCATCCTGCTCGGCCTGCTCATCCGCCGGGTCCTGGCGCCCCTCGGCCCGGCGATTGCGGGCCTTGCCGGCGCCGACCCGGAAGGCGCCGAAACCCGCCTTGCGGCAACCCTGAACGCCGCGCGTCCGCTGGTTGCCTGCATCTGGGCGCTCCTGATCCTTGCGGCCCTGACCGGGCTATGGACTCCCCTCGAGATTGGATAACACACCATGCCCGACGACCTGACGACCTCTGCCAGCCTGATCGACATCCTTCGCCAGTCTGTCGGCCCTGAAGGGATCACTGACGACCTTGCGACACGCAGCCTGTTCAGCCAGGATATCTGGTCGAAGGGCGAGACGGCCGCGTTCGTCGTGCGCCCGTCATCGGTCGAAGACCTCAGCCGCGCAGCCGCCGCCTGTCACCGCCACCGTATCGCGCTGAACCCGCGCGGAGCCGGCATGTCCTACACCAACGGATATACCCCTGACCGCGCCGGCGTCGGCATTATCGATTTCAGCCGCCTTGACCGGATCATCGAAATCAACACACGGGACATGTATGTCACGGCCGAGGCCGGCGTAACCTGGAAACAGTTGCATGACGCGCTGGCCCCGCACGGTGTGCGCACGCCTTTCTGGGGCCCGCTCTCCGGCCTGACCTCGACCCTTGGCGGCGGCCTTTCCCAGAACAACGCATTCTTCGGCGCCGGCACATATGGTCCGGCCTCCGACAGTGTGACCTGCCTTGCCGTGGTCCTTGCCGATGGCACCCTGGTGCGCACCGGGACAGCCGGCATGAGAGGCGCCAAGCCGTTCTGGCGCCATTACGGTCCGGACCTTACCGGGTTGTTCCTCGGCGACGCCGGCGCGCTCGGATACAAGGCCGAGGTGACTTTCCGCCTCATTCCGGCGCCGGAGCACGAGGACTGGGCGAGTTTCGAGTTTGCCTCGGGTGAAGCCTGCGCCAGTGCAGCTGCCGATATCGCCCGCACGGGCGCCGCCTGCGAAGTCTTTGCCTTTGATCCCCAGTTGACCCGGGTGCGCATGAAGCGCGCATCGCTCCTCTCCGACGTCAGGGCCCTCGGCAATGTCATCATGGGTCAGGGCTCGCTGCTGAAAGGCCTGGTCGAAGGCGCAAAGGTTGCCGCGGCAGGCCGCACCTTCCTCGATGACGCGGCCTGGTCCCTGCATGTGACGGTCGAAGGCCGCTCGAAGGCCGGGGTTGCCGAAGACATCCAGCGCCTGCGCTCGATCTGCGCCGCGCACGCTGGCCAGGAGACGGAAAATTCGATCCCAAAGATCATCCGCTCCAATCCCTTTGGCCCCCTCAACAACATGCTCGGCCCGACCGGAGAACGCTGGGTCCCGGTTCACGGCATCGTCGCGATGTCGCAAGGCGCCCGGGCGCTGGCCGAGATCGAGGATTATTTCGCCACCCTCAGGCCGCGTCTCGAGGCCGGGGGCGTCGAGACGGGATACCTGCTGACGACCCTGTCGACCAATGGCTTCCTGATCGAGCCTGTCTTCCTCTGGCCCGAGGAGATCTTCCCGATCCACGAAGCCAGCGTCGATGCCGACCTGCTCAGGAAGATGAACCGGTTTGCCGCAAACCCCGAAGTGACCGCCCTCGTGAAAGAGGCGCGCCAGGGCGTGATCGACATCTTCAGCCGGCAAGGCGCAGCGCATTTCCAGATCGGCAGGGCCTATCCCTACGCCGCGCAGTGCAGCCCCGAGACGCTCTGCCTCCTGCAAGCGATCAAGGCAGCAGTTGACCCGGACGGCCTCGTCAATCCGGGAGCCCTCGGCCTTGAGTGACACCCCGGTCAGTATGCTGAAGGCCCGCAACCCCCGCACCGGCGAATACGACTTCCGGTTTGAGACGGCAGGCACCGCAGAGGTCGCGGCCGCCGGCCAGCGCCTGCGGGCCGGCCAGCCGGACTGGGCGGCGCTGCCGGTTGAAGCGCGCGGCGAACGGCTCCTGCACTTCGCCGAAGTCATGCTCGATCACCGGGCAGCCCTGTCGGCAGCGCTGGAAACCGATACGGGCCGGCGCCGCGTCGCCGGTCTCGAGATCGACGGCCTTGCCGCCTCGATCCGCAACTGGGCGAGCCAGGCGCCGGGCCTTGCGACTGGGGGCTGGGTCGCCGGCCGGTCGAACCCCGCCATCCGGCACGCCCCGCAATTTATCCCCTATCCCCTCGTCGGCGTGATCTCACCCTGGAATTTCCCGCTGACCCTCTCGATGATCGATACCGTGCCTGCCCTGCTCGCCGGTTGCAGCGTGCTGATCAAGCCGTCGGAGGTCACGAGCCGGTTTGCCGGCCCCTTGCAGGACGCTGTCCGGGCTGCCGGCCTCGACCAGCAGCTCGGCTTTGTCCTTGGCGGCGCCGAAACCGGCACGGCCCTGATCGGCGCCTGCGATGCGGTCTGCTTTACCGGATCGGTTGCAACCGGCCGCAAGGTGGCCGTCGCCGCCGCCGGGCGCATGATCCCGGCCTTTCTCGAACTCGGCGGAAAAGACCCGATGATCGTGCTGGCCTCGTCCGACCTGGAGGCGGCAACCGACGCCGCCCTTCGCGCCAGCGTGCTGTCGACAGGCCAGGCCTGCCAGTCGATCGAACGCATTTACGTGCAGCGCCCCCTGTATGAGGCCTTTCTGCGCCGGCTGACGCAGAAGGCGGAGGCGGTTCGCCTGAACTGGCCCGATATCATGTCCGGGGATATCGGCCCGATCATCTTCGAGCGCCAGGCAGGCATCCTCGCGCATCATATTTCTGATGCAGTGGACAAAGGCGCCGCCGTGCACACCGGGGGCAGTCTCGAACACCATGGCGGCGGCCTCTGGCTGCGCCCGACCGTGCTGTCGGGTGTCGACCATTCCATGCTGGTGATGTCGGAGGAGACGTTCGGGCCGATCCTGCCCGTCATGGCCTTCGATACCGAAGAGGAAGCCATCGATCTTGCTAACCAGTCCGAGTACGGACTTTCGGCGGCTGTCTTTGCCGGAACGCTCGAAGAGGCAGAGCGCGTCGGGCGCCGGCTCGAGGCCGGCGCGATCAGCCTCAATGACGCCGCCCTGACCGGCCTCTTCCATGAGGCGGAAAAGCAGAGTTTCAAACTCTCCGGCATGGGCGGATCGCGCATGGGCGCGGCCGGCTATCAGAGGTTCCTGCGCCGCAAGGCGCTGATCGCCAATACCGCTCGCCCGGCGCCGCTTGCGGCGTTTTCCGAGGACGCCCCGTGACCGCCCCCATCCGCCTCGAGATCAACTCGTCCGCCGCCGAGATCATCCTTGAGCGCCCGTCGAGGCGCAACGCCCTCACCCTGTCGATGTGGCAGGCGCTGCCAGGCCTCGTCGCCAGCGCAACCGCCGATCCGGGGGTCAGCGCCGTGCTGCTGCATGGCGGCGATACCGGCGCCTTTGCTGCCGGCGCCGACATTTCCGAATTTGCCGAGACCTATGCCACGCCCGCCAGCGCGGCACGGGCCGCCGACATCATGGCGGCGGCCCTCACAGCGCTGGAGACCTGCCCGAAGCCCGTCATAGCGGCCATCGAAGGCGCCTGTGTCGGGGGCGGCGTCAGCCTGGCGATGGCCGCCGACGTGAGGATCGCCGGCGCCGGCGCCAGGTTTGCGGTCACACCCGGCAAGCTCGGCCTTGTCTACGCCGCAGGCGACACCCGCCGCCTGATCACTGCGGTCGGCGCCGGCGCCGCAAAGGACATCCTGTTTACCGGTCGCAGCTTCGGCGCCGCCGAAGCCGGGGCGATGGGTCTCGTGGACCGCCTTTGCGCCGAAGGCGCCGCGCTCGACGAGGCGCGCCGGCTTGCCGGTGATATCGCGTCGCTCTCGCAATGGTCGGTCCGCGCGACAAAGGCGATGATCCGGGGCCTCGAGTCAGGCTGGAGCGAAACCGAGGGGCCGGCCCGCGACCTGTTCCTCGCCGGCTTCCTGAATGATGATTTCCGCGAAGGCTACACGGCGTTCCTGGAAAAGCGCGCCGCCCGCTTTCCTCAGGTATAGGAGGGCGGCGCAGGCGGGCGCCCGAACAGGGCTTCTGCAGCCAGGGCCGCAGACAGGACCGCGCCGTCCTCGCCGCGCCGGCCGATCAGCTGGACGCCGAGCGGCAGCCCTGTCGAGGCCGACACGCCGGTGCAGATTGCAGTTGCAGGCAGCGCTGCAAAATCTGCCCAGGCGGTGAAATCGGCCTGGTTGGCTGGGGCCGGATCGGTGAACCTGAAGGCCTGCTGGGGCGCCGTCGGCGCAAGCACGAGATCGCAGTCGGCGAACGCCGCCGGCGCCGCCGCCCTGACCGCATCGACATGCGCATAGGCCGCTTCGAGTTCGGCGGCAGGGCGCGCCGCGCCCCAGGCAAGCAGGCGCCTGAAACTGTCGCTGAACCCGGCGGGATCCTCGCCGAGGCGCTGCGCGTGGATGCGGCCGGCCTCGACTTCGCAGATCAGCAGTCCGGCCCGTCTCGAGCGGCCATATGCATAGGCAGGCGGCTCCGCCTCGCCGAGCAGGACGCCCGCTGACCTGAGCGCGGCGCAGGCATCCTGGAGCCCGCGTTCGACTTCCGGCGTGAGCTCTATCTGGCCGGCGGCGCGCCATACACCGACCCGCAGGCCGGCAAGGCCCGCCGGCGGCGAGGCCATAGGCGCCGCCGCCAGGGCCGACATCATGTCCCTGAGCCCGGCAACCGACCTGGCATGCGGTCCGACATGGTCGAGCGTCGGCGACAGGGCCAGCACGCCGGCGTCCGGCACCCGTCCCGGGCTGGGCTTGTGGCCCTGGACGCCGCAATAGGCAGACGGGATGCGCACGCTGCCCATCGTATCGGATCCGAGCGCGCCGTCGCAGAGGCCTGCAGCGACCGCCGCGGCTGAGCCGCCGGAAGAGCCGCCCGGCGTGTGTTCGAGGCTCCACGGGTTTGCCGTGCGCCCGAAGACGGCATTGTCCGTGGTCGCCCCGAGCGCGCCTTCATGCATGTTCACGGTCCCGAGGATGACCGCGCCTGCCGACCTGAGACGGCGGACAACCTCGGCATCCTCCCCGGCAATATCGCCCCGGTAGGCCCCGATCCCGGCATGATGCGGAAGGCCTGCAACCGCAATGTTGGCCTTCACCGCAATGCACCATCCGTCGACCGGGGACAGCGCGCTGCCGGCGGCCGCGCGCGCATCGGCTTCTGCCGCCTCAACCGCAGCTTCCGCCAGTCGCAGGTGAAGGAACGCGTTGAGGCCGGGATTGAACCTCCCGATCCTCGACCGGTAGTGATCAAACCGGGCGAGCGGGGTCATTTGAACCTCTGGTCGATCAGCCGGACCGGCTTCTGGCGCACTTCTGTCTGGGTCAGCGCCGCAAGCTCTCCCGGCCCCGACAGCTCGACGCCGCAATCGATCCCGGTTCTCTGCTTCAGCAGGGTCCGGAAGGCCTGGACGACGGCGTCATCGCGCGCGCCCCTGACTTCTGCGCAGACGATGAACGCGTCGCGCCCGTCGCTGCTGCGCTCGGCGCGGCAGATGAACTCTCCGGCAAAGGCCGGCAGCTCCTCCAGAATCGGCCCCATGGCCTGCGGGAATATGTTAATGCCCCGGATCTTCACCATGTTGTCCGAACGCCCGAGAAACCCCTCGATGCGGCGGAAATTCAGTCCGAGGGCGGACTTGTCTGTCCGGAACCGCGAGACGTCATGGGTATTGAACCGGATGATCGGGTAAAGATCATCCTTGAACAGGCAGGTGCAGATCATGTCGCCTTCCTGGCCGTCCGCTACCGGCCTGCCATCCCCGATCGCGCAGATCTCGAGGAACTGCGCGTCCTCCATGACATACAGACCGTCCCGGTCGGGGCCCTCGCCGGCAATGCAGCCGGTATCGCCGACGCCGTACCAGTCAAAGCAGTCAGCCCCGCCCCAGGCCCGCGACAGGGTCTCCTTGTCCTCGCGCCCGAGGTGGCCGGAGATCATGCGTATCTTGAGGTCGCGGACCGGATCGATGCCGGCTTCGGCGGCGACCTGGGCGAGCTTCTTGATATAGTCGGCAAAGCCGACGATCACGGTTGCGCCAAAATCACGCATCAGCTCCACCTGCTTTGCCGAGCGGGTCTCGACCCCGGTTCCGGCCGACAGGAAGATCGAGCTTGTCCAGTGGGTCACGGCCTCGCGGACATAATGGCCGCCATTGATCATTCCATGACCGTATACGGAGTGGATCACATCTTCCGGGCGCAGTCCCTGGAAG
>CALGEF010000064.1 GCA_937881755.1 uncultured Acidobacteriota bacterium | reverse complement strand
CGGTCCCATGGCGCGGCTGAGACGGGCGCAGTCCTCGACATCGGTCGGCGCGCCCCCGGCCTTCTCAGCCATCACCTGGAGGTGGGGCCGGCGGCCGCCCGAAACGCGCAGGCGCACGACTTCCATGCCGAGACGGTCCGCAACAGGGCGGATGATGTCCAGCAGGCGGCGTTCCTGTTCGGTCAGGGCGATCATGAGAGGCGGGGCAAATCCGGATAAAGAAAAACGGCGGACCCGTTTCCGGACCCGCCGCCGATATATTTCGACTTGGCAGCTGGATAGTCGCTGTTTCGCCGGTTGTCGAGGGGGCTGTGCGCACTCAGTTCAGCGCGAAGACGTATTCCTGGACGACGTCATCATGACTGATCGAACATCCGGCGGTCGCAGGATCTACGTTGGGCTCGTAGGTCCACTTCGACATGGTCTCCACCACATCATCCCTGAAACCATCAAATGGAACAGCTGCGAGCACCCGGGGATCACGAACCTTGCCGTCTTCGAAGTGGAACTGCACGATGACGGCGCCGAACTGGCCTTTGCGGCTCTGACCAGTGGGATATCGCATCGGCGGCTTCTGCACGAACTTGCCATCACAGAACGGCCGATCAGGCGCGCCATCATAGACACCGTCGGCTTGATCCAGTCCAGCTGTGTAGCTTTCGAGGATCTCATCCGCCCGCGCGCTGCTGACCCCCGGTTGGCCGACCGAGGAGAAATAGGCCTCCATTGCCAGCTGCCAGGCATTGGCTGTCCAGAAGCTTTTTTCGATCCACTCGGGCGCATCGTCCCCACCCTCGATCCGGCGACGGTTCAGCTCCCCCCGAAGATGGATCATTTCTTCCAACGAGCCGCGCTTGGTCGTCGCGTTGAAACGCGATGTGATAGCCACCATGCGGGCTTCGATGGCTAAATGGGCGTAGACTTCGCCGCCAGCGGCAAAATGCAAGGCCGCCGTCCCCGCCAATCCGGCGGCGTCACTAAAATCGCCTTCCTGCAGTTCACTGACGTATCGCTCGAGGAATGCTGTCGCCGAAAGCCCGGAAGGCGGCGTGCTGGCGATATCCTCCAAAGCCGCATCGAGGATCTTGGCCGAGGCCCGTGACGGTTTCGCCTTCCATGCAACATATGCCTTCAACAGGCTCGCGCGAGCCGGCGGCACGGGCAGCGCCGCTGCAAAGTCGGCGACCGGAACGGCCTCCGCGCAAGCGCCGGCCTGACACAGCGCCCAAGCCGCTTCATAGGCAAAGGGGCCGGATCGGGGATCCTCCGGACTGGCAATCGATGCGGCCGCAAGCTGACGGGCGGCGGCGCGAATCTGATCTGAGTTTCCGGACGCCGCAGCGGCATTGTAGGCCAGCACATCCGCGTCCGCGATCTGGGCCGAAGCGGGCCCCTCACAGACTAACAACCACGACAGGCACACAAATACCGAGATTCTGATCATTGCGGCAGAGCTCCCGAGCATCAGGCGACTTTATGTTGCAGGCTGGAGCCGGTCAACATGAGGCTGAGGCAAACAGAAACGGCGGCCAGGTTTCCCGGGCCGCCGCTTCCTTACCCCCGGGGGGGGGCGGATGACTTAGAGGACCTTCAGGTCCACAGCCGAGGTCTTGCCGCGGCGTTCGTCCTTGTGCAGCTCATACTGGATCGACTGGTTTTCAGCGAGCGTGCGCAGGCCCGAACGCTCAACGGCGGAAATGTGAACGAAAACGTCCGCACCGCCCTCATCCGGCTTGATGAAGCCGAAGCCTTTTTGGTCGTTGAACCACTTTACTTTTCCGGTTGCCATACTGGCCTTCCTTTACCGTTCCGGGCCGCGACAAGCGCGGGATGCGCCATGCCGGTGCCCATCGAAAGCGGAGGAGGGAAAGTCATTGCCGTCGGTCTGACGGGGTCTTGATATTCAGACCGACCGGTTTCGATGGGACGTAGAAGGTCACAAATCAGGGGAAACGTCAATATTATCCACAGGCTCAGATGCGCAGGAAATCATACCAGACCGGGGCACAATCGCCGAGTTTCTTGGACTCGTAGCGGGTGGTCACATGATCCGCGGGCGGACAGCGCCAGTCATCGGCGCGCGCGGCGGTCCACCGAAAGGCGTCATTCCCCTGAAAGGCGAGCAGGGCTTCATCGGCATAGCTGGCGACATCGGTGGCAAAGCGCAGGCGCCCGCCGGGGGCGAGGATGCGGGCCAGCGCAGCCACAAAATCCGGCTGCACGAGGCGGCGTTTCTGCTGGCGCCGTTTCGGCCAGGGATCGGGGAAGAGAATGAAGACGCGCGCGATGCAGGCCGGCGCAAACGCCTCCAGAAGCAGGCGTGCATCATCCGGCCACAAACGGACATTGACGAGGCCGTTGTCCTCAATCCCCCCAATAGCCTTGGCGACGCCTTCAACGAACGGCTCGCACCCGATGAAACCGGTGTCCGGGTTCGCCGCCGCCTGGGCAACAAGATGCTCTCCGCCGCCAAACCCGATTTCCAGACAGACCGCGCGTGCGGACGGAAAGAGGCTAATGGGCTGAAAGTCCGGCGCGGCCGGCTGCGGCAGGCGCCAGTGGCCGAGCCGGGTTTCGATCAGTTGCTGCTGGCGCGGCGACAGCGGGCGCCCGCCGGTGCGGCCGAACGTGCGGATCGGGCGATCCCTCAAGCTGTCGTGTTCAGGCGCGCTCATGACGAAACCGGATCAATCCTGGCCGGCGCGGTTGTCGAAGGCCGAGGCAGCGGCGCGCACAGTGTTCAGCAGCGACTTGCGCAGCGAGATGTCCTCGATCTTCTGGAAGGCCGAAATAAGTTCCAGCATTTCGGGCGTCATAACCGGCGCGTGCGGTTCACTGTCGTCTTCGGCGAATTCGGCCTGTTCGGCGCCGAGGAATTCTTCTGCGCCGTCAAAGAAATAACTGACCGGCACACCGAGTACGCCGGCAATTTCATAAAGCCGGCCGGCCGAGACGCGGTTGACGCCCTTCTCGTATTTCTGGACCTGCTGGAACGTCAGATCTAGCAATTCACCAAGCCGTTCCTGGGTCAGCTTGAGATCGCGGCGGCGCCAGCGGATACGCTGGCCAACAACGCGGTCGATACCGCTCGGAAGTTTGCTGTCCGTCATCTGCCATCCCGTTCCGGCCGCGGCGCCTCGCGAATCAGGGACTTAACGCCTCCAGCTCAGGAAGGCCAGTAGTGCGAAAAGGCAGAGGCTGAGCCAGAACAGGCCGGCGCCGAGACGGCTCTGGAAGACGGTGACGGGCGCGGGTTCCGGAATGCGGTCGCGGCCATACGTGGTTGCCCAACCTTCCGGTGCAGTTTCAACCGGCAGTGTGCGCAAGGTCTCGCGGCCATAGCCGTCCACGATGCCTGAGGCGCCCCGGTTGGCAGCGCGCACCATCGGCAGGCCTGTCTCGATCGCGCGGTACCGGTTCTGCGCATAGTGCTGGGCCGGGCCCATGCCGGCACCGAACCAGGCATCGTTCGAGATCAGCACGATCCATTGCGCCCGGTCCGTCTCGTTCGCCTTGCGGGTGATTTCCGGAAACAGGCCCTCATAGCAGATCAGGGCAACGAAGGGCGGGATCTGCGCGGTGTCGACAGCGGTGGCCCCTGCCCCGGGGCGGAAACCGGACGCGGCCAGGCGCTGCGTCGTCGGCGGCAGCAGCGCAGCAAACTCCCGGCCAAACGGGATGAAATCGACCGCGGCCAGCTCGCCGAACGGGACGAGGCGGTGTTTGTCATAGAGCGCGACCGGGCCGGTCTTGCTGGCCGAAGCGTCGAGAACGGCGAGGCTGTTATAATAGACCGGCGTGTCTTCGGAGAACCATTCATAGCGCGTAGCGCCGACGATCAGATTGCGTTCGCCGATGTAGGACGAGATGGCATCGAGCGAGTCCGATTCCTGCAGCAGGAAACCGGGCACGGCGCCTTCCGGCCAGACCACGATATCGCCCGGCCGGCTGTCCGGATAGGTCAGCATGCGTACATATTCCACGAGCACGGCGCCGGGCTCCAACCGGTCCCAATCGGCCTGCGGCACGCCGGCGTCCATGATCACGACCTGCTGGTCAGTCACCGGAGACGGCGCCGCCGTGCGCTCGGCGCCCCAGGCCCATCCGAGGGCGAGCGCAACAACCGCAGCAAAGGAGGGCGCCATGCGCAGGCCCAGGCCGCGGGCATCGCGCGTATCGACGAGCGCCGCCGGGGCCGCCATCACGAACACGGTGAGCAGTGTCAGCCAGTAGACGCCGCCGAGCGAGGCGGCCTGAGAGAGGGCGCCGCCGGGAATCCAGGTCGTGCCCGGCAGGTTCCAGGGAAAGCCGCCGAAGAGGTGGCCGCGCACCCATTCGGCCAGTGCGAAGAACGCTGCGAAGACGAAGATGCGCGAGGGCGACGCGGACCAGAAGGCGCCCGCCATCGCCGTGAAGACCCCGCAGATCAGCCCCATGCCGGCGGGCAACACGATCAGCGGCAGCCAGATGAAAGCGAGGTGCTGGTCAGGGTTCACGAGGAACGGCATCGCCGTCCAGTGCATGCTGACAAGGAAGAAGCCCGACCCGAAGGCCCAACCGCGCAGCGCGACCTGGCGGCCCCAGCGCCGGTGACCTCGGGCCCCGTCGATCATCCAGACAAGCGCGGTGAAGGAAATCGCGAGGACCGCGCTGAAATGGAAGGGCGCAAAGGCAAAGGCCGCAAGCGCGCCGAAAACGGCCGCGGCAAGCGCAGCCTTCCATCCGGAAAGGCGGGCAAGCGATTCGTGAAGGGCCCCCAAAGCCGTAAAGCCGTGGCTGCGGACAGGTTCCGACATGCGAACTCTACTCCTCGGGAAGCGGGGATGCGGGCGGTTCCGGAAGGCGAAGCTTCAGACGCCGGATGCGCCGGGAATCGGCTTCCATTATTTCAAGTTCTGCCCCGCCCGGATGGCGCAGGATTTCGCCGCGCAGCGGGACCTTGCCGGCGAGCGCAACCGCGACGCCGCCGAGCGTATCGATCTCGGCGTCGCTGTCGGCAAGGCCAAGATCGACGCCGGATTCTTCGGCGAACTCATCGATTTCCATGCGCCCGTCCGCTTCCCAGATACGGGCGCTGCGGCGGATGAACATCGGCTCGTCATCATCGTGTTCGTCTTCGATATCGCCGACGATCACTTCGACGAGGTCTTCAAGGGTGAGGAGGCCGTCGGTGCCGCCATACTCGTCGACGACCAGTGCAAGATGGATGCGGGTCGCCTGCATCTTCACCAGCAGGTCGGTAAGTTTCATAGAGGGCGGAACATACAGCACTTCCCGGTGCAGGCGCTCCAGCGGGCGCTTCGGCAGCGTCTCGTCCTTGGCCAGTTCGCTGACCACATCCTTGATGTGCACGAAGCCGATCGGATCATCGAGCGTATCGCGGAACACCGGCAGGCGCGAATGGGTCACTTCGGCGAAGAAGCGCAGCAGGTCCGGGAAACCGGTGCCAGCTTCGACCGCCTGGATCTCGGCGCGGGGCACCATGACATCATAGACGCGCAGCTGCTCGAATTCGGCGACGCGAAGACGCATGACCTGCGGCGCACTGCCGGGAACGGTTTCGGGCGCGCCGGTCTCCGGCTGGGGCGCCGGTTTGCGCCGGAAGCCGAAGAGACCGCGTAATCGCCCGGACGGATCGGAAGGGTCAGAATCACTCATGGGGAGCCTGTGTCGCAGAGCAGGTATGGATTGGCTATACCGAGAGAGGCAAGTGCGCTGATCTCGAGAGCCTCCATCTGCGCCGCCTCTTCCGGCGTTTCATGGTCGTGTCCGAGGAGGTGCAGATAGCCATGGATCAGAAGGTGGGTCAGGTGATCGGGCATCGCCTTGCCCTGCGCGGCGGCGTCGCGCGCGGCGACGCCGTGGGCGACCGCGATGTCGCCCAGCAGCGGCCGGTCCATCGGCAGGGCCGGAAAGGAGAGCACGTCGGTCGGCTTGTCCCTGCCGCGGAAATCCCGGTTCAGCTGGTGCAGTTCGCCGTCATCGGTCAGCAGAAGCGAGACGAGGCCCTCGACAGGCGCCTGCTTCGCGGCGGCCGCAAAGGCGCGCCGGCTCAGGGCATCAAGATCTCCGAGGTCTGACCAGGCCTCCCCTTCGACGATCAAGGCTACTTCGATCATGGTGGCGCTCAGCTTTCGCCCGCCGCCGCATAGGCGTCGATGATGCGGCTGACGAGACCGTGCCGCACGACGTCGGCGGCGGTCAGCCGGTGGGCGGCGATGCCCTCGACATTCTCGAGGATGCGCAGGGCATGCTTCAGTCCGGAGGACTGGCTGCCGGGCAGATCAACCTGGTCAGGGTCACCGGTGACGACCATGCGGCTGTCGCGGCCGAGGCGGGTCAGCACCATTTTCATCTGCGCAACGGTCGTGTTCTGCGCCTCATCTACGATAACGAAGGCGTTCTTCAGGGTGCGTCCGCGCATGAAGGCGATCGGGGCGACTTCGATCTCGCCGCGCAGCATGCGGCGTTCCATCTGCTCCTGCCCCATCAGTTCGCGCAGCGCGTCCCAGATGGGCAGCATGTAAGGATCAACCTTCTCTTCCAGCGTGCCCGGAAGGAAGCCGAGCTTCTCGCCGGCTTCGACGGCAGGGCGGGTGACGATCAGGCGCTGGCGCAGGCCCGCCTGCAATTCGGCGACGCCGGTCGCGACCGCGAGGAACGTCTTGCCGGTGCCGGCCGGGCCGACGCCGAAGATCAGCGCGTTTTCAGGCTGGGCGAGCAGTTCGATATACTTTGCCTGGCCGCGGGTCATCGCGGTCACCGGTTTGCGCAGTCCCTTCAGGCCTGTGAAGGATTGCGAAGGCGATTGGGCAGCCTGCAGCGCGCCTTCGAGTTCCATCTCCGTCGGCTCGGCGCCGTTGCGCAGCCGGCGCTCGAACTCGGCAAGCGCGGCTTCGGCCAGAGACACCCCCTCTTGTGCGCCGTCCAGGCGGATACCGCCGCCCATGCTTTCAGCTCGCAGGCCGAAGGGCTTCAGACGGGCCTCGAGCAGCGCAAGGTTACGGTGGTGGGGACCGCAGAGGTCGCGCAAGCGTTCAGCCTGCTGGACCGGGTATACACGGCTCACGGTTTCGGAATTCTGCGCGCTGGCGGGGGGACGTTTCGCGCTCACGCAGCGGGCTCGCGGGCACGCACGTGTTCACCCGTGATAGAATTCAGGCTGGCTGAAACGATCTTCACGTCCACTAACGTATTGATGAGCGCTTCGGTTCCATCGAAGTGGAGTGCCTGGAGGTAGGGCGAACGGCCGTGCATCTGGCCGGGATTTCGGCCTTTCCCGGTGACGAGAACGGGGAGCGTCTTGCCGATCTGCGCCTGGTTGAAGGCGGTCTGCTGATCGCGCAGCAAGGATTGCAGCGCCTGCAGCCGCTCGTCCTTCACCGCTTCGGAGAGATGGCCGTGCATTTCGGCCGCCGGCGTGCCGGGGCGCGAGGAATACTTGAATGAGTAGGCAACAGCAAAACCGATATCGCGGACCAGCTGCATCGTGGCCTCGAAGTCCGCGTCGCTCTCGCCCGGGAAGCCGACGATGAAATCGCTTGCGATGGCGATGTCGGGCCGCGCCTTGCGCACGCGGTCGATGATGTCCCGGTATTGGTCGGCGGTATGGCCGCGGTTCATCGCCTTGAGGATGCGGTCCGAGCCGGACTGCACCGGCAGGTGCAGGAAGGGCATCATCGCGGGCGTGTCGCCGTGCGCGGCAATCAGGTCATCATCCATGTCGCGCGGATGGCTGGTCGTGTAGCGGATGCGCTCGATCCCGCCGATCCTGGCGATGTGGCGCACGAGTTGGCCGAGCGTCCAGTCGGCGCCGCCTTCGAGGCGAGGCGCAGGGCCGTGGAAGGCGTTGACGTTCTGGCCGAGCAGGGTGACTTCGCGCACGCCCTTCGAGGCCAGATCGCGAATTTCCGAGACGATATCGTCGACATTCCGGGAGATTTCGGCGCCGCGCGTATAGGGAACGACACAGAACGTGCAGAACTTGTCACACCCTTCCTGGACGGACACGAACGCCGCCGGACCATCCGGTTCCCGGGTTTTCGGCAGGGCGTCGAACTTCTCGACCGTATCGAACCCGGTCTCCAGCCGGTCACCCACCGCGCGGCTGGCGCGGGCGATCATCTCCGGAAGCTTGTGATAGGCCTGCGGGCCGAGCACGAGATCGACGGCAGGCTGGCGGCGGATGATCTCGGCGCCTTCGGCCTGGGCGACGCAGCCGGCGACCGCGATGGTCATTTTCCCGCCTGAGGCGAGTTTCATCTGCTTCAGCTTGCCGAGTTCGGAATAGACCTTCTCGGTCGCCTTCTCGCGGATGTGGCAGGTGTTGATGACCACCAGATCGGCGCCTTCCGGGGCCTCCACCGGCGCATAGCCCAGCGGCTTCAGCACATCGCGGATGCGCTCGGAATCATAGACATTCATCTGGCAGCCATAGGTCCTGATAAACAGGCCCTTCAGAGGCTTGGCGTCGGGGGTCGCGGTCATCGGGCGGCTTATGCCTGAAAAGGGGGCAGGCTGAAAGAACCTTCCTCCATCTAACTGGGCTACCGCAATCAGTACCTTCACAGCCGGCCAAACCGGGCTAGGGTGCCCCCAAATTGACACTTTCGGCGCCGGGGAGGCCCTTCCAAATGTTCGACGAGCTCTATGCCAGCCTTGAAGCAGGCGTGATTAATATCAGCGGTTTCATCTGGGGCGGGGAATGGAACGGTGCGCAGGTGCTGCCGTTCGGTCCGATTGCCGTTATCCTTCTCGGCACCGGCATGTTCTTCATGCTCCGGCTCGGCTTCCGGCCCCTGCTGCGTTTTGTGCCAGCCCTGGTCGAGGTCTGGAAAGGCCGCAAAGGAAACGGTGACCCTGCTGCAATCACGCCGTTCCAGGCGCTGTCGACCGCGCTTTCGGGACAGGTGGGGACCGGTAACATCGTGGGTGTCGCGACAGCCCTGACGCTCGGCGGACCCGGCGCGATCTTCTGGATGTGGGTGACCGCGATCCTCGGCATGGCGCTCGCCTTTGCTGAAAGCTCGCTGGCCATCAAGTACCGCGAGATCGACCAGTATGGCCGGATCAATGGTGGCCCGATGTATTACATCAGGAAAGGCCTCGGCAAGAACTGGGGCTGGCTGGCGGCGATCTTCTGTATCGGCACGATCTTCTCCGCCACCGCCACCGGCGGCATGATCCAGGCCAACAGCCTGACCGCCAACATCCAATCTGCCTTCGAAGGCGGCGGCATCGATATTCCGCTCTGGCTGCTGGGCGCCGTGCTTGCGGCACTTGTCTTCATCGTCATTGTCGGCGGCATCAAGTCGATCGGCCGGGTCGCCGGAAATCTCGTGCCAGCCATGGCGGCGCTGTATATCGTCGCCTGCCTCGTGATCCTGGCGCTGAATGTCCAGTTCATCCCGGGCGCCTTCGCGATGATCTTCTCCTCAGCCTTCGGCCTTCAATCGGCGGTCGGCGGGCTGGCCGGCTACGCCGTGCTGTCGGCAATCCGCTTCGGTGTGGCCCGGGGCCTGTTCTCGAACGAAGCTGGCCAGGGTTCCGCGCCGATTGCGCATGCCGCCTCGCAGATGAAGAACCCCGCCAGGCAAGGCGAGATCGCCATGATTGGTGTCTTCATCGACACGATGGTCCTGTGTACGCTCACGGCGCTTGTCATCCTCACCGCTGAGGGAAGCTGGGCAACGGCAAGCCAGTTCAGGGACTGGGCCGGCGAGACGACCAGCCACATCTGGATGTCGGAAGGCGCAAACCCCGCCACACTGACCAACCGCGCCTTCACCGACGCTATGCCCGGCCCGGTCGGCGGCTGGATCGTGACGCTGTGCCTGACGCTGTTTGCCTTCACCACCATCATCGGCTGGTCCTATTATGCCGAACAGGCGGTCACCTACCTGGTCGGCGAATGGGCCACAAAGCCGTTCCGCTATATCTGGGTGATCGTCATCTTCACCGGCGCTATGGCTGAAGTGAACATCGTCTGGCTGTTCGGCGACCTTGCGAATGCCTCGATGGCCTTCCCGAACCTGATTGCCATCGTGTTCCTGTCCGGCGTGGTCTACCGGATCCACAAGGCTAACGGCGATCCGGACACGCCCGACGGCGACAGCCTGATCGAAGACCTGCGCGTCAAAGCGCCCGCCGGATAGGCGGGCGCTTCAGCGCGCTCCAGGCGAGGCGGCCCTAGTACCGGCTGTCCATGAATCGTGAGTCGAAGAATACCGAGGGTGCCAAAGCC